>CAXTUO010000730.1:0-2650 GCA_964247175.1 uncultured Acetobacteraceae bacterium
CGGGCGAGTTCAGGTTCACGGTCGGCACCGGCTTCACGCCCGCAGCCGCATCAACTCCAGGAGCGGCTTGGGGCGTCAACTTCAAGGTCGGCGGTGGCACTGCCGGGACGTCGGTCGTCTGGGCCAGCGCGGACGATGCTCCGACGCAAGCCAGGCCAACAATCGAAACGCAGTGGCGCATGTGTCGCGTTTTCGCCTGCAGAGATAGGATCACAGTCTCGGCGACTCCGCCAAAGCGAGCATGGTTCCGCGGCAGATCATGCCTGGTGCCTGGCCAGCCGCCTTCATTCTTGGAGATCTTGGAAGCGCGTCCGTTACATGCCAGCCGTGTGCCGGGGCCGAAGCGTCCTGGCATGGCTGTTCCATCCGCCGACGTGGTGAACAGGCCCGCCTGCAAAGACTGGGGCTGCACGATCATAGGCTTCGCAGAATAACCGGCAAGGTCTCGCCGCACCTCACCGGATATTTTCATTGCTAAATCGAACCAGTAACCTGACGGACAATCCAGTCTTCTCTTCACTTGTTTCCCCTTTGTTTCTTGTATTCTGTGTTTCTTGTATCCTGGCAGTGTCTTACAGCGACCGGGCGATCAGCTCCTTCATGATCTCGGTCGTGCCACCGTAGATGCGTTGCACGCGCGCATCGGCATACATGCGGGCGATCGGGTACTCGGCCATGTAGCCGTAGCCGCCAAACAGCTGCAGGCACGCATCGATCACCTTGCACTGCAGCTCGGTCGTCCACCACTTCGCCATGGAGGCGGTGGACGCATCGATCCGGCCTTCGACGAGGTCGCGGACGCAACGGTCGATGAAGCTGCGGGCCACCACCGCGTTCGTCTTCGCTTCGGCAAGCACGAACCGGGTATTCTGGAAATCCATCAGCTTCCGGCCGAAAGCCTCGCGTTCGCGGACATAGGCGACTGTCAAGCGCACCGCCCGCTCGATCGCGACCACCGCCGTGATGCCGATCAGCACGCGCTCGTACGGCAGCTCCGTCATCAGCTGCGCAAAGCCGCGGCCGGGCTCGCCGCCGAGGATGGCATTGGCCGGGATACGCACGTCGTCGAAGAACATCTCGCTCGTGTCTTGGCTTTTCTGGCCGATCTTCTCGAGCACCTGCCCGACGCGGAACCCTTTGGCCCCGCGCGTTTCGAGCAGCAGCAGGGAGATGCCTTTTCCGCCCCCTTGGTCGCCCGTGCGGGCGACCACGACAACCAGGTCAGCCATGCTGCCGTTCGAGATGAACGTCTTGGAGCCGTTCAGCACCAGCGAGTCGCCGTCCCGCACCGCACGGGTCCGGATGCTTTGCAAGTCCGATCCGGTGCCGGGCTCCGTCATCGCGATCGCGCCGATCATCTCGCCCGAGGCGAGGCGCGGGAGGTACGTGCGCCGCTGCTGCTCGGTTCCCTGGTTGAGCAGGTAATGCGCGACGATCGAGTGGACCAGGAACCCGGCCGTGCTGTCCGACTCCGCGCACTCCTCCACGACGGCCACCTGATGCTCGATGCCCCCGCCGGTGCCGCCATACTGTTCGGGTATGTCGGCCAGCAGCAGGCCGAGCGCGCCAGCCTTTTCCCAGGCGGCGCGGTCCACATGCTGCTGCTTCGCCCAGCGCGCCTCGTTCGGCAACAGCTCGGCCTGCACGAAACGGCGCACGGTGTCGCGGAAGTCGCGCAGCTCGGACTGAAGTTCATCTTGACGCTCGTCAAACGAGCGCGGTGGCGTGATGTCCATGCCGTATCCCCCCCTAAAGCGCCAGGCCACCGCCGCAGACCAGCGTTTGGCCGCTGACGTAGTCAGACTCCGGAATGCAGAACAGGAACACCGAGCCGGCCGCCTCGTCGGGCGTGCCGGTCCGGCCTAGCGGGATCATCCGCTCCGACATTTCCAGCAGTTCCTGGCTGACCCCGACCTTGATCGAGCGTCCGTCAACGTTGATCGAGCCGCCGCTCTTGGCCGCGACTTCGGTGAGCCTGGTGCGGATGAAGCCGAAGGCGACGCAGTTCACGTTGACCTTGAACCGGCCCCACTCCTTGGCCAGTGTCAGCGTCAGCCCCACGATCCCCGCCTTGGCCGTCGCGTAGTTGGCCTGGCCCGGGTTGCCGCCGAGCCCGGCAAGCGAGGAGATGTTGACGACCTTGCGGAACACCTCCCGGCCGGCTTCCTGCTCGGACTTGTGCAGCTGGCGGATCACCGGCTGCGCGGCGCGCAGGATGCGGAACGGCGCCGTCAGGTGCACGTCCATCAAGGCATACCACTGCTCGTCGGTCATCTTCTGGATGACCGAGTCCCAGGTGTAGCCGGCGTTGTTGACGATGATGTCGAGGCCCTTGTAGGTTTCGACCGCCGTGCCCACGAAGCGGTCGGCGAAGTCGGAAGCCGTGACGCTGCCGACGCAGGCCACCGCCTCGCCGCCGATGCCGCGGATCGCCTCGACCGTCTCGTGCGCCGGGTCGGGATCAAGGTCGTTCACCACGACGCGCGCGCCCTCGCGGGCAAGCTTGAGAGCGATGGAGCGGCCGATGCCCCGCCCCGATCCCGAGACAAGGGCAACCTTGCCTTGCAGCCGGCTCATGGCGTTGCCTCCGGCCCGATCGCGACGACGGCCTCGCCCAGCATCTTCGGCTGGCCGAACTGATTCTCCGCGC
>CAXTUO010000731.1:0-2644 GCA_964247175.1 uncultured Acetobacteraceae bacterium
TGCTGAGCAGCCTCGACCACGGTCTGGCGGCGGCGGGCCACCGCAGCATCGTCATCGCCTGCGCGGGATCGCAGGTGGCGGGCGAGCTGCACGCCTTCCCGGCGCCGCCGACGGTCGGCCGCATCACCGACGCGCGGCACACCGCCCGGCAGAACGCGATCCGCCGGATCACCGCCGACGTGCTGCGGCGCGAGCGCGTCGATGTCATCCACATGCACGGGCTGGACTTCTACTCCTACCTGCCCCCGCCGGGTCCGCCGATGTTGGCCACGCTGCACCTGCCAACCGGTTGGTACCCGCCCGAGGCGCTCGCGCCGGACCGCGAGGATACTTGGGCCCATGGCGTGTCCGAAAGCCAGATGCGCGGCGTGCCGCCCGGCCCGCGCCTGCTGCCGCCGATCCCGAACGGGGTGCCGGTGGCGCGGCTCGGCGCCGTGCATCCGCGCAAGTGCCGCTTTGCGCTCACATTGGCCCGGGTGTGCCCGGAGAAGGGCCTGCATCTGGCGCTGGACGCGGCGCGGGCGGCCGACGCGCCGATGCTGCTGGCCGGCGGCGTGTTCCCCTACCCGGCGCATCAAGACTACTTCCATGCCGAGATCCTGCCCCGCCTCGACCGGCGCCGCCGCTACCTCGGCCCGGTCGGCTTCGTGCGAAAACGGCGTTTGCTCGCCGCCGCGCGGTGCCTGCTGGTGCCCAGCCTGGTTGCCGAAACCAGTTCGCTCGTCGCTATGGAGGCGGCCGCTTGCGGCACCCCGGTCATCGCTTTCCGCAACGGCGCGTTGCCAGAGGTGGTGGAGCACGGCCGCACCGGCTTCCTGGTCGATGACGTGGACGGCATGGCCGAGGCCATCCGCCGGGTGGACCGGATCGACCCTGCTGCCTGCCGCGAAGCCGCCCGGCGCCGCTTCTCGAACGAGCGCATGGTTGCCGCGTACCTTGACCGATACCGGATGCTGGCGCGCGTCGCCGCCACGGCATGACCGAGGTCGCCCTGCTGGACAGCGACGCGGCGCTGCTGGCACTGGCGCCGGAATGGGACGCGCTGTGGCGCCGGGTGCCGGGTGCCTCGCCTTTCGCCGCTCCGGCCTGGCTGCTCCCATGGTGGCGGCATTTCGGCACCGGCGCGCCGCGCGTGGCGGTCCGGCGGACGGAGGGGCGGCTGTCGGGGGTGTTGCCGCTGTATCGGTTGGACGAGCCGGGCGCGCGCAAGCTGCTGCCCATCGGCGCCGGCACCACGGACCACCTGGACGCGCTGCTGGAGCCAGGCGTGACGCCGGGGCCGCTGCTGCAGGCGGCGCTGGACCATGCGCGGGCGGACGGGGTGGACGTGTGCGACCTGATCGAGGTGCCGCCGGGTTCGGCGCTGCGCGCGGTCGCGCCGGTGGGCTGGCGCACCGAATGGTCGGAGGGCCAGCCTTGCCCGGTGCTGACGCTGCCGGCGACCGTGGCCGGGCTGGCGGAGGCGGTGCCGGCGAACACGCTGCGCAAGCTGCGCATGAACCGCAACCGCGCTGCCCGCGCCGGCGGGTTCACGATTGAGACCGCCGGGCCGGACACGGTGCAAGCGTTGCTGTCCGAGCTTGTGCGCCTGCACCAGGCGCGTTGGACCGCGCAGGGGGAGCCTGGATCGCTTGCCGGCCCGGCGGTGCTCGGGTTCCATCGCGACGCGGCGCCGGGGCTGCTGCGGGCCGGGGTGCTGCGGTTGCAGGTGCTGCGGATCGGCGGTGGGGTGGCGGCGGCGTGCTACGCGCTGCTGGCCGGGCGGGAGCGGATCTTGTTCTACTTGAGCGGGTTTGACGCCGGGCAGTCATTTGTCAGCCCTGGCACGCTGCTGCTGGCGGCGATGCTGGAGGAGGCGATTGCGGAGGGGCGGCGAGAAGCGGATTTCTTGCGTGGGCGGGAGGGGTATAAGTATGCCTGGGGCGGGGTGGACCGGGTTAATGGGGCTTGCCGGCTGATGCCGTCATAATCCTTTCGTCCTAGGCAACATGACTATCGAAAGTTTTCAAGTCCGCCCCAGCTTCCCCGGCGTGGTGCATGGAGGCTGGGATGAAGCAGGTCAAAGTCCTCCAGTAGATAATTTCCTCGCCCATAGTTGCAGGCAGCGCACGTCAGAAAGACATTCTCGAGGTCGCTGCGACCGCCACGAGCGTGGGGCAGAATATGATCATACTGCGCCCATATACATTGGAATGCCGCATGTTGGGTTGCATTCGTTCCTTCCCAAGGCACCGCTTTGGGATATTCTTTGCGGATCGCAGATCTCACTTTGGCCCGAATAACTGGCATCTTGCAGAACCGGCAGTAATAACCGTCTCTTTGATGGACCAGGCGTTTCGTTTCGTCCGTGGCATCTCTTGGCTTGGCGCGCTGATCCTTCGGGAGCACGGGCGGGTCGTTCAGTGTCCGACGCGGTCGGTTATAGACCGTTTCCTTGCCCCAAACCGCGTCAAGCCAATCCCAGACGACTTTGTCGTCAGCCTGACGGAAGAGTTCTTCCGCGGCGTCGCGTTCGCCCCGTATGTGGGCATCCACTGCCTCCTCCAGACGACGGGCGGCAATCTCGATTTCCGGAATCGGCTCGCGCAAACATTGGCGAAGACTCATATTGCCCCCAGTCACTCTCACGACCGTAAAGCAACTC
>CAXTUO010000732.1:0-1900 GCA_964247175.1 uncultured Acetobacteraceae bacterium
GTCGTCGGCCGTGCCGGCGGCCACGACCGCGTCGGCGATGCCGCGCATCCCCTCCGCCCGCGCCTTCGCCGCCCGGTCGCGGAGCGCCGCGCGCGCCGCCTCCGGCGGCTCCGGGAACGGCCCGATCAGGGCGAGGCTCGCGACCCGCTCCGGGTGCAGGGCCGCGAAGTGCTGGCAGATGATGGTGCCCAGCGAATGCCCGGCCAGGTGCACCCGCCCGCCGCCGCCTGCCGCCTCGCGCACCACGTCAGCCAAGTCGTCCACATGGCTCGCAATCGAGATGCCGTCCCGCACCGGCGTGCGGGCAGAGCCGGCGAGGTCATAAGCCACGAGGCGCAAATCGCGCTTGAGCACCTGCGCCTGCGGGTACCAGGTATTCGTGCTGCCGCCGAGGCCGTGCACCAGGACGAGGACATCGCCCTTGCCGCCCAGTTCCTCGACGAACCTGCCGCCCTTGCTTGCTTCCCCCACGGGTTCCACTCCCTACTGTGCGGCCACTGCCTCGCGGGCCTCGCCTTGCCGCCCGGCCGCCATGCGCCGGACCGTGTTCCGGATCGCGCCGATGCCGGCGATCTCCACCTCCACGACGTCGCCATCTTTCAAGAAGCGCGGTGGGTCGAAGCCGACGCCCACGCCTTCCGGCGTACCGGTCGCGATCACGTCGCCGGGCGAAAGCGTCACGCTGCGCGAGATGGTCACGATCAAGGTCGGCACGTCGAAGATCAGGTCCGCCGTGCTGCTGTCCTGGCGCAGCTCGCCGTTCACCCGGCAGGTGACGCGCAGGCGGGTGGCGTCCAACTCGTCAGCCGTCGCGATCCACGGCCCCATCGGGCCGAAGCCGTCGATCCCCTTGCCCAGGAACCATTGCTTGTGGAGGCGCTGCAAGTCGCGCGCCGTCACGTCGTTCAGGATCGTGTAGCCGAACACGTGCGCCATGGCCTGCTCGGGCGGGATGAACCGCCCGCCGCGGCCGATGACGACGGCCAGCTCCGCCTCGTAGTCCACCGCCTCGTCGAGGCCGGGCCACAGCGGGATGTCGTCGAACGGGCCGGCGATGGAGGAGGAGGGCTTGGTGAAGATGATGGGGTGCTGCGGCACGGCGTCCGCGGCGGTCGCGCCCGCATCGAAGCCGCTCCGGGTGAACTCGTGCGCGTGGGCGTGGTAGTTTTTGCCGACGCACATGATGTTGTGCGGCGGCGCCGGGATGGGCGCCAGTAGCTTGGCCCGGTCGAGCGGGCGTCCCGAGGCGCCCGGCGCCGCGATGCCGGCCCCCAGGTGCGCGATGGCGGCAACCATGTCGCCCGCGATGCGCGCGGGCAGGCTGGGCATAGCCTCCTCCAAGGGCCAGAACAGCTCCTTGGCCGGATCGACGACGGCAACCGTGGGCCGCCCTTCGTGCAGGACCGTGGCGAGCTTCATCGTGCTTCCAACCCTATACCATATTATACCAATCGCCGTTTATCCGGCGCTTTCATGCACCAATCTGGCGGCTATTGGTTGAAGGAGTCAACTGCTAGATTGGCGGGCATGGACGATGGAGCGGCGGCAGGGATCTTGGCGGCGGGGATGCGCGAGCGCGGCGATGCCGAGGCGCTCAGGGCCGTGCTCAAGCGCGATCTGCTGTCGGGCCGCTGGCGGGACGGCGACAGGCTGCCGACGGAGCGCGAGCTCGGCGAGCGCCACCGCCTGGCTCGCAACACGGTGCGGCGCGCGCTGCAAGGCTTGGAGGGCGAGGGCCTCATTGTCCGCCACGTCGGCCGCGGCACGTTCAAGGCGGCCGGGACCGTGCCGGCGCCGGACGCGATGGATCTCGGCGGCATCGCGGGTGCCAGCCCGGCCGACATCCTGGAATGCCGGCTGGCGTTCGAGCCTGAACTCGCGCCGCTCGTAGTCGCCCGTT
>CAXTUO010000732.1:1910-2644 GCA_964247175.1 uncultured Acetobacteraceae bacterium
CGGACCTGGACCGCTTGGACGAGTGCCTGAGGAACGCCGACGCCGCCGAAGACGTCGCGGGCTTCGAGACCTGGGACGCCGCGCTGCACGACGCGATCGCGGTCGCGACCCGCAACCAGACCATCATCGCCGTCGCCCGCGCGCTGGCCAGGGTCCGGCTGCAGGCCGAATGGGGGCAGCTCAAGGCGCGCAGCATGACCGCAGAACGCCGGGCGCGGCTGCAAGCGGAACACCGCGCGATCGTCGGAGCGTTCCGATGCCGTGACAAGGCCGGGGCGCGCACGCGATTGCGGGAACACATCCTGCACGTCCAGGCCTATATGTTCGGCGAGGAGCCTGACTGGTCTACAAAGTAGAAGGAGCATGGCTGCGGCCGGACCGAGGCTTTGGGGCGGAGCATGGCGTCACGGCCGAGCCCAGCGAGACGCCGGGCCAGGTTCCTGACCGTGCCACAAAGCGCCATCCCAATCGCGGATGAGGACACGCCGCACCCTTTTACCTGAAGTCCCGGGTCGGCACCTTGATGCCGGAGGGGCGGTCATCCGGCGCCCCGATGTCCCAGGCCGCATGGCCGTCCGGCCCGGCCCCGTCCCGCCCGGCCACGCTGCGTAGCAGGTCCGACAGGTCCTCCAACCGGTCGGCGATCACGTGCACCACCTCGCCCTCGCGCTGCACCCGCCCGTGGCAGGCGATCATGCCGGCCGTGAGCACCAAGCGGCGCTGCCGGGCGTAGC
>CAXTUO010000733.1:0-2643 GCA_964247175.1 uncultured Acetobacteraceae bacterium
GACGACGCGGCCCGCAACGGCGGCCTGGAAAAAGCCGGGCCGCATGTCGGGCCGCGGGCGGACGCTTCACGTTGATCCCCCCGAAGGCATTCGCGTTTATGCCTTGAACACGGCGGCGTTTTGGCGATGATGCGCTACCGTTTGGATAGGTTAGGTTAAAATGAGCGACGCCCCGGTTGCCACGGAACGCCCTGTGCTCGATGCGCAGGACCTCGACAGTTCCGGCATGCAGCAGCCCTACCACCTCGTGGACCCCAGCCCCTGGCCGCTGCTGGGCGCTTTGGGGGGAGGGCTGACGCTGTTCGGCATCATCATGGTGGCGCATTACGGCACCTATCTCTGGCTGGGGCTGGGCCTTGCCATCGTGCTGGCCGTCATGGCGCTGTGGTGGCGGGACGTGCTGAAGGAAAGCCGGACCGCGGGGCTGCACACCCCGGTGGTGCGGATCGGCCTGCGCTACGGCATGACGCTGTTCATCACCAGCGAGGTGATGTTCTTCGTCGGCTTCTTCTGGGCCTACTTCCACTTCGCGCTCTACCCGGCGCACGTTTCAGGCGCGGAGCACGCGGTTTGGCCGCCGGCCGGCATCCAGACCTTCGACCCGTTCCACCTGCCGCTGCTCAACACGATGATCCTGCTGCTGTCCGGCACCGCGATCACCTGGGCGCACCACGCGCTGCTGCATGGCGACCGCAAGTACTTGGTCATGGGCCTCGGCTTCACCATCCTGCTGGGCCTGTCGTTCACCACCTTCCAGGCGATGGAGTATTCGGAGGCGCCGTTCAAGTTCGCGGGCGGCGGCGTGTATCCTTCGGTGTTCTTCCTCGCCACCGGGTTTCACGGGTTCCATGTGATCGTCGGCACCATCTTCCTGATCGTGTGCTGGTATCGCGCCCGCGCCAACCAGTTCTCCCCGGTCCGCCACTTCGGCTTCGAGGCCGCGGCCTGGTACTGGCACTTCGTCGATGTGGTGTGGCTGTTCCTGTTCGTCGCGATCTACGTTTGGGGCGCCGGGCCGACCGGCGCCGAGTAGTCGGACCCGGGTGCCGCGCCGCCCGTCGTTCTGGCGCACCGCCCTGGGCTGCCGCTGCCCGCGCTGCGGACGCGGCAGCTTGTTCCAGGGTTTGCTGACCGTCCGCCCCGCGTGCAACGCTTGCGGCTTGGATTTCCGGGCCTGTGACGCCGGGGACGGCTTGGCGTCCGGGCTGATCCTTGTCCTCGGCGCGGCCATGGTGGGCATGGTGCTGTGGGTGGACCGTTTTCACCCGACGGCTTGGGCCCATGCGGTGCTCTGGCCGGTCGTCACCATCCCACTCGCCATCGGGTTGATGCGACCCTTGAGGGCGGCGCTGATCGCCCAGCAATACCGTTGTCGCGTCAGCGAGATGGAGCTTTGACGCCGGCCTCGCCGCCCGCCGCCCGCTTGGCTTTGCGCCGATCGCCGTGGCGCCGCCTGTTGTGGCCCGGCCTCACCACCCTCGCCATGGTGGCGCTCACACTCGGCCTCGGCGCGTGGCAGGTGCAGCGCCTCGCGTGGAAGACGGCGCTGCTGGCGGAGATCGACCGCGGGGAGGCCGCGCCCGCCATCCCGCTGCCGGCCGATCCGCGCCCGTTCACCAAGGTGCGCGTGTCCGGCATCCTGCGCCAGGATTTGCCGGCGCTGTATGGCATCGAGGTCCGCGCGACGCTGTCCGGCCCCGTGCTCGGCGCGTTCCTGCTCAACCCGCTGGAGCGGCCCGGCGCCGATCCGGTCATCGTGGACCGCGGCTGGGTGCCGGCCGATGCGCCGCGCGACGCGGCGCCGGTCCCGGCCACGGTTGAGGGCTACATCCGCGCGCCCGAGCATCCCGCCCGATTCGCTGCCGCCGACGACCCGGCAGCCCGGCGCTTCTACACGCTCGATCCCGCCACCATCGGCGCGGCGCTTGAGCTGCATCAGGTCGCGCCCTTCACGCTGGTCGCCCTCGGCGCCGTGCCGCCCGGCACCGTCCCGGAGCCGGCGCAGGCGCTGCCCCGACCGCCGAACAACCACTTGGTTTACGCCGTGACCTGGTTCGGCATGGCCGGGGTGCTGCTGGCCATGTTCGGCGCGTATGCCCGCAGCGTTTTGAAGGCCCCGCCATGACCCCGTATGCCCGCCTGACCGCCCGGTTTGCCCGCATCGCCACGGTTGGCGAGGCGTCGTCCATGCTGGGGTGGGACGCCGCCGCCATGATGCCGCCGGGGGGCGGCGCGGCCCGGGGCGACCAGCTTGCGGTGCTGGCGGGCCTGGCGCACGGCCTGCTGACCGCGCCGGAAACCGCTGACGACCTGGCCCAGGCCGAGGCCGGCGGCGACGAGTGGGACGCCGCGAACCTGGCCCTGATGCGCCACGCCCACATCCGCGCGACTGCCGTGCCGGCCGACTTGGTGGAAGCGCAGGCCCGCGCCAACTCCGCCTGCGAGAAGGTGTGGCGGGACGCGCGGGGCCGCTCGGACTTCGCGGCGGTGTCGCCCTATTTGGTCGAGGTCGTGTCCCTGGTCCGCCAAACCGCCGACGCGATGGCGCCGGCGCTCGGGTTGTCGCCCTATGACGCGCTGATGGACGGCTTCCAGCGCGGCATCGGCGCCGCCGACGTGGCCCCGGTGTTCGCGCGCTACGAG
>CAXTUO010000734.1:0-2642 GCA_964247175.1 uncultured Acetobacteraceae bacterium
GAGCAGGCTGGGGCCGGGGCGCAATCGCGCGACCGGCACCCCGTCCCAGGTGAGCTTGTGGTCGGGCAGCAGCGCCAGGGCCGCGTCCTCCGCCGCTTCCAGCCCCGCCACCCGGCGCGGCATCCATTCGCGCAAGGCCCGGCGCGCGGCGCGCAGCACCAGGCGCTTTTCCTGCCCTTCCGCCAGCGGGTCCGGCAGGAAGGCGAAGCCGCCGACATGGCCGACTGAATGACCCTCCACCACAACTTCGCCGCGGGCCGTCACGGCGGACAGCAACTCCTCGCCGTTGATCTCTTCCAACCGGCGCAGCAGATGGGCGGCCCGGCGGTCCACGAAGCGCGTCGTCAGCCGCTCGTGCAGCGCGTCCGACAGCAGGTCCT
The DNA here is from genome assembly GCA_964247175.1 of uncultured Acetobacteraceae bacterium. Lineage (GTDB taxonomy): Bacteria > Pseudomonadota > Alphaproteobacteria > Acetobacterales > Acetobacteraceae > CAHJXG01. The sequence continues at coordinate 381 of CAXTUO010000734.1, forward strand.
CCACCTCCCGCGTGCGGGCCTGCCAGGCGGGCGCGTCGCGCACCCAGTCGGACCGGGCCGCGATGTAGGCCCAGATGCGCACGCCCGAGAGCCGCTGCATCAGGGTGTCGAAATCGCCCTCCGTGCGGGCCAGCCCCGCGATGCCGCCCTCCAGCCAGTCCGTCGGCAGCGTGCCTTCCCGTGCCAGGTGGCCGAAGATGCGGGCGCAGAGCCGGGTGTGCGTGTCGTCCGCCAGCTTGCGGAAGTCGGGGATCTGGCAGGTTTCCCACAGCAGCCGCACCATGCGGCGGCCCCGCGCCATGGCCCGGATCTCCTCCTCCCGCGACAGCGCCTCCAACGTTTCGAGGTCCGTCGCGTCGGGACCGCGCACGAGGCCGGGGCGCGGGGGCGCCGCCGTCAAGGTGGCGAGCAGGGTGTCGAGCGTCGTGAAGTCCAGGGCGGCGTTGCGGTAGTAGATCTGCTCCAGCGGCTCGAACTCGTGCCCTTCCACGGCGCGCACCAGGTCGTCGTCGAGCGGCGGGCAAGTCGCGGTGGTGCCGAACGTGCCGTCCCGCATGCCACGCCCGGCGCGCCCGGCGATCTGCGCGACCTCGGCGGCAGTCAGGCGGCGCGGGCGGTGGCCGTCGAACTTGCTCAACCGGGCAAAGGCGACGTGGTCCACGTCCATGTTCAGCCCCATGCCGATGGCATCGGTGGCGACCAGGAAGTCCACCTCCTTGTTCTGGTAGAGCTGCACCTGCGCGTTGCGGGTGCGGGGCGACAGCCGGCCCATCACCACGGCGCACCCGCCCCGGCGCCGGCGGATCAGCTCGGCGATGGCGTAAACCTCCCCGGCGCTGAACGCGACCACGGCGCTACGCGGCGGCAGGCGCACCAGCTTGGCCGGGCCGGCGTAGGTGAGCTGCGACAAGCGCGGCCGGGTCTCGATCTCCGCCTGCGGCACCAGGCGCTGCAGCAGCGGGCGGATGGTTTCGGCGCCCAGGAACATGGTTTCCACCAGGCCGCGGGCATGCAGCAGGCGCTCGGTGAACACATGGCCGCGGTCCGGGTCGGCGCAGAGCTGGATTTCGTCCACGGCCACGAACTCGGCGGCGCGGTCGAGCGGCATGGCCTCCACGGTGCAGGAGAACCAGCGCGCGCCGGGCGGCACGATCTTTTCCTCGCCGGTGATCAGCGCCACCGACTTCGCGCCCTTCTTCGCCACCATGCGGTCGTAGTTCTCCCGCGCGAGCAGGCGGAGCGGGAAGCCGATGATCCCCGACGCATGGGCGAGCAGGCGGTCGATGGCAAGATGGGTCTTGCCGGTGTTGGTGGGCCCGAGCACCGCCTTGACCCGGGAAGGAAAGCCCGACATGCGGGGATGGTTGGGCCTTTGCTGCCGGATTGCAAGTTTTGGATGGCAAGCCGCGGCCCATGAACGCCACGCGCACCGCCAAGGTGCCGCCTTGCCCTTGGACGGAACCAGATAACATAAAGCAACGGTTAACGCCCGACGCGGCTTGTCGCGAGTCGGCGCGTGACCGGAGTGATGGGAATGTTCGATCGCGACCTGGACTGCTTTGCCGACGCGGGCACGGAAGGGGCGGTGCTGCCGGTCCGTTCCGTGCGGCCGGACGCGCTGGACGCGGCGCTGGCGGCGCTGCCGCCCGGGCAGGCCGCGTTCGCCCGGGCCAGCGGGTTTGCCGCCCTGCCCGGGCAGTTGGCGCTGCTGCCGGGTCCGGACGGCCTGGCCGGCGCGCTGCTAGGCTTGGGCGATGACCGGACGCCCTTCGCGCATGGCGGCCTGGCTGCGGCGTTGCCGAAGGGCGCCATCGCGCGGTTGGAGCCGGGCGACTTCGACATGGACGACGCCGTGCTGGGCTTCTGCCTCGGCGCGTATCATTACGCTGCGCACCTGGCGGCGCCGCGGGCGACGGCCAAGCTCTTGACGACCGGCAATCACGATGCGGCGCAGTCGGCCGCGCGGGCGACCTGGCTCGTACGGGACCTGATCAACACGCCCGCCAACCACCTCGGTCCCGCCGAGCTGGCCGATGCGACCCGGGCCTTGGGCGCAAGCTTCGGTGCCGATACGCAGGTCGTGGACGGCGAGCGGCTCGCAACCGAGTACCCGACGGTCGCCGCGGTTGGCCGCGGCTCGGTGCGGGCGCCGCTTGTGGCCAGCTTCACCTGGCGGGGCGGCGCCGCCGGGCCGGACGCGCCGCTGGTGTCGCTGTGCGGCAAGGGCGTGTGCTTCGACAGCGGCGGCTACGACCTGAAGCC
>CAXTUO010000735.1:0-2638 GCA_964247175.1 uncultured Acetobacteraceae bacterium
GCCGCCCGCACCGTCGCCGCCAGCGCGTCAAAGGCATGGAGGCCCGCGACCGACGGCTTGGCCACGCAATCGAACGCGCCGAGTTCGAGCGCCTGCAGCGTCGCGTCCGCCCCGCGGCTGGTCAGCGTGGACACCATGACCACCGGCATGGGCCGCAGGCGCATGATCTTCTCCAGGAACTCGAGGCCGTTCATGGCCGGCATCTCGATGTCGAGCGTGACCACGTCCGGGTTGAGCGCCTTGATCGCCTGCCGCGCTTCCGCGGCGGAGGCGGCCTGGCCCACGACCTCGATGCCGGGGTCGCGCCGCAGCGCCGCCGCGATGAGGCTCCGCATGGTGGCGGAATCGTCCACGATCAGGGCGCGGATCACGGCCGGGCCTCCATGCGGCGGCGGTAGGTCGTGATGCCGGCGCTTTCGAAATGCCGGGCGGCCTCGCCGGCCAGGCGCTCGGAATGGCCGATGTAGAGGTGCCCGCCGGGTTCGATGCAAGGCATGAAGCGGTTCCAGACCCTGGCTTGGGTTTCCTCCTCGAAGTAGATGACCACGTTGCGGCACATGATGGCCTGGAAGCGGTTCTTCATCGGCCAGGCGCCGATCAGGTTCAGTTCGCGGAAGGCCACGAGCCGGCGCGCCTCGTCGGCTACGCGCCACCCTTCCGTTTCGCCCTGGGGCGCGCGCACGAACCAGCGCCGGCGCAGGTCGGGCGGGACGGCGGCGATGCAGGCATCGTCGTAAACGCCGGCGCGGCCCTCCGCGAGCACGGCCGGGTCGATGTCCGTGGCGAGGATCTTGACGTCAAGCGCGGCCGCGTCCGGCATCAGGGAAAGGATCGTCAGGGCGAGCGAGTAAGGCTCCTGGCCGGTGGAGCATGCGGCCGACCACAGCCGGACCCGCCCGCCCCGCCGCGCGTCCTGCAGCAGCGCCGGCAGCACCGCCGTCCTCAGATGCTCGAAATGGTGCGGCTCGCGGAAGAAGCGGGTGACGTTGGTGGTCAGCGCCGTCAGCATCTGGCGGCGCTCCTCGCCGCCCTCGGGGGCTGCGACCAGGGCGCGGTACTCGCGGAAGCTGCGGAGGCCGAGCACCCTCAGGCGCTTGGCAAGCCGGGAATAGACCAAGGTCGCCTTTGCTTCCGACAAGGCGATGCCGGCGTCGGCGTGCAGCATCGCCGCGATGGCGCGGAAGTCCGCGATGGTCAGGGGAAACTCGCCATCCACAAGCGGACGGCTGCGGTCCGGCCGCGCGCTGTCCATCCTCGGCCCTGCGGCGCTCATGCCGCGTCCAGCTTCTGCGCGGGCAGGACGTGGTCGAGCGAGATCAGGCTGACCAAGCGCCCGTCGATCGCAAGCAGGCCGCGGACAAAGGCGCACACGCGCTCGGACGCGACGTCCGGCGGCGGCTGGATCGCCTCCTCGCCCACGGTCAGGATGTCGGACACCGCGTCCACCAGCAGGCCGACGACCTGGCGGCCGACCTGGGCGACGATGATGGCGTGCCGCTGCGTCGGTTGCGAGGGCGGCAGGCCGAGGCGCGCGCCGAGGTCCACGACGGGCAGCACCGCGCCGCGCAGGTTGACCACGCCCTGTACATAGGCGGGCGCATGGGGCAGCGGCGTCGCCGGCGTCCAGCTCCTGATCTCGCGCACCGCCATGATGTCCACGCAGAACTCCTGCGGGCCGACGCGGAAGGCGATCAGTTCGCGCTGCGCCTTCGCGTGCGCGGGGTGGGTCGTGTCATGCATGCGCGAAACCTGCTGCTGAGGTGAACTCGGGCGCCTGCCCGGCGGAGCCGCGGGGCGTGGCGACAATGGCGTCCACGTCGAGGATGAGCGCCACCCGGCCGTCGCCCAGGATGGTCGCGGCAGCGACGCCGGGCACGCGCCGGTAGTTGGCCTCCAGGCTCTTGATCACGACCTGGCGCTGGCCCTGGATCGCGTCCACGAGCAGCGCGGCGCGGGCGCCGCCGTCGCCTTCGATCAGCAGGGTGACGCCTTGGGCGGGGTCCAGCGGCTCGGCCCGGTAGCCGAGCGCCACGCCGACGTCCACGACCGGGATGAAGGTGCCGCGGATCGCGATCACGGCGGCGGCGCCCCCCAGGCTGTGCACGTCGCCCGTCCGGGGCTGCAGCGTTTCGACGATGGCGGCGAGCGGCACGACCAGCGTTTGGCCGCCCACCGACACGGCCATGCCATCCAGCACCGCCAGCGTGAGCGGCAGGCTCATGGTGAAGGTGGAGCCTTGGCCCGGACGCGAGGCGATCGCGATGCGGCCCCCCAGCGCCTGGATCGCGCGCTTCACCACGTCCATGCCGACCCCCCGTCCGGAGATGTCGGAAACCGCCTCCGCCGTCGAGAAGCCCGGCAGGAAGATGAGGTTGTCGGTTTCCTCGTCGCTCAGCACGGCATCAGGCGCGATGAGGCCCTTCGCCGCCGCGCTGGCCCGCACGCGCGAACGGTTGATCCCGCCGCCGTCGTCCGACACCTCGATCACGATACGGCCCGACCGGTGCCGGGCGGCGAGGCGCACCGTGCCGTCCGCGGGCTTGCCGGCCGCCGCCCGGTCCTCCGGCCGTTCCAGCCCGTGGTCGATGGCGTTGCGGATCATGTGCGTCAGGGGATCGGCGAGGTGCTCGATCACCGT
>CAXTUO010000736.1:0-2638 GCA_964247175.1 uncultured Acetobacteraceae bacterium
GCCCGAGCCGCAGCACGCCCTGCAAGCCCAGCGTGATGCCGGTCTGCATGTCCGCGAGCTTCTTCTGGATCAGCTGCGTCTGCGCCAGCGGGCGCCCGAACATCTGGCGTTCCATCGTGTAGCCGCGCGCGGCGTGCCAGCAGAACTCCGCCGCCCCGAGCGCGCCCCAACTGATGCCGTAGCGCGCGTTGTTCAGGCAGGAGAACGGGCCGCGCAAGCCCTTCACATGGGGCAGTTCGTTGCCCGCCGGCACGAACACGTCCTGCATCATGATCATGCCGGTGATGGAGGCCCGCAACGCGAACTTCCCCTCGATCTTCGGCGCGCTCAGCCCGGCCATGCCCTTCTCGAGGATGTATCCCTTGATCTCCCCGGCGTCGTTCTTCGCCCACACCACGAACACGTCCGCGATGGGCGAGTTGGTGATCCAAGTCTTGGACCCGTTCAACACGAAGCCGCCATCCACGGTCCGGGCACGCGTCCGCATGCTGGCCGGGTCGGACCCGGCGTCCGGCTCGGTCAGGCCGAAGCAGCCGACGAACTCGCCGCTGCGCAGCTTGGGCAGGAAGCGGTCCTTCTGGTCCTCCGAGCCGAAGGCCCAGATGGGGTACATCACCAGCGACGATTGCACGCTGAAGGCGCTGCGGTAGCCGCTATCGACCCGCTCCACCTCGCGGGCGATCAGGCCGTAGGCGACGTAGCCGACGCCCGCGCAGCCGTGGCTGTCGAGCGTCGCGCCGAGGAAGCCCATTTCCCCCATCTCGTTCATGATCTCGCGGTCGAACCGCTCATGACGGTTGGCGGAGAGGACGCGGGTGAACAGCTTGTCCTGGCAATAAGCATGCGCGGCGTCGCGCATCGCGCGCTCATCTTCTCCAAACTGGTCGTCGAGCAGCAACGCATCGTCCCACTTGAACGGCCCGAGCTTGCGGGACGCAGCCGGGCGGTCCTCCATCAGCTTGGCCTCTGCGGCTTCCGGCTGCTGGATCGGGGCGACGACGTTCATGGGGGGTTTCTCCTGCTACTCGCTTTCGACGGGCTCCGGCACCGAAGCGCGGCCCGCGCGGGAGCGTAGCAGCATGAACGCCGGCACGTCGTCCCCGAATCCCAGCACGGACGGGCCCAAGTCGTCGTCGCGCCGCCCTCTGTCACGCGGCCGTGCGCCTGCCGCCCGGTCGCCGCCCCGCATATCCGGGCTGCGCACGTCCGGGCGGCGCCCCTCATCCCGGCGCGGCTCACCGCGGGCGCTGCGCCGCGGCTCGGCCCGGCCGGCTTCGGGCGTGGCCGGCGCCTGCTCAACCGCTTCCACCCTATCCGGCAGCTCGACGACGGCAGGCGCCTCGGCCACAGGCGCATCCGTCGCGGCGGCTTGCGGCAGTGCCTCTTCCGTCACGGCCGGATCGGCTTTCTTCGCCCGGGTGCGGCGCGGCTTGGCCACCTTCGGCGCCGCCTCCTCGGCAACGGCCGGCTTCACGGTTTTTGCAGCGCGCGGCGCCGCCTTGGCGCCCCGGCCGCGCCCACGCCGCCGCTTGCCGTCGTCCTCGGCAAACGCAACTTCCTCCATTCCCTCGACTTGCATGCGCGGGATCGGGGCGCCGATCAGTTTCTCGATGGCGTCCACGAACTGCCGGTCATCCGGCGTGGCAAGGGTGAACGCATGGCCCGTCAGCCCCGCGCGCCCGGTGCGGCCGATGCGGTGGACGTAGTCCTCGGCGTGGATCGGCACGTCGAAGTTGAACACATGGCTCAACCCGCCGATGTCCAGCCCGCGCGCCGCCACGTCGCTGCACACCAGCAGCCGGATTTCGTTCGCCTTGAACTTGGCCAGGGTTGCGAATCGCTCGGGCTGGCTCATGTCGCCGTGCAGGGACCCCACGCTGAACCCGTGCCGCTTCAGCGACTTGTAAAGGATATCCACGTCCCGCTTGCGGTTGGAGAAGATCAGGGCATTCTGCACGTCCTCGCTGCGGATCAGCCGGCGCAGCGCTTCGCGCTTGTCCAAGTCGTCCACCACCGTCAGCCCGGCGATGATCGTCGAGGCCACGCTGGCCGGGCGGCTGACGGTGATCTCCTTGGGATTGGACAGGAACGCATCGGCAAGCCGCCGGATTTCCGGCGCCATGGTCGCGCTGAACAGCAGAGTCTGCCGCATCTTCGGCAGGAAGCCCACGATCTTCTCGATATCCGGGATGAAGCCCATGTCGAGCATCCGGTCCGCCTCGTCGATCACCAGGATCTTGGTGTCGGTCAGCAGCAGGCCGCCGCGGTCGAACAGGTCCATCAAGCGGCCCGGCGTCGCGATCAGCACATCGACGCCGCGCATCAACGCCTCCTTCTGGTCGGACAGGCTTTCACCGCCGATCAGCAAGGCGTGGTTCAGCTTCAGGTACTTCCCATATTTCACGAAGTTCTCGGCCACCTGCAGCGCCAGCTCGCGCGTCGGCTCCAGGATCAGGCTGCGCGGCATCCGTGCCCGCGCCCGGCTGCCGGACAGGATGTCCATCAGCGGCAGCACGAAGCTCGCGGTCTTGCCCGTGCCGGTCTGCGCGCAGCCCAGCACGTCGCGCGCCATCAGCACGGTCGGGATCGCCTGCGCCTGGATCGGGGTGGGCGTGCGGTAGCCCATGTCGTCGATGGC
>CAXTUO010000737.1:0-2633 GCA_964247175.1 uncultured Acetobacteraceae bacterium
CCGGACGCGACGTATTGCCAGAACGAGGGCACGTTCATCAGCGTCAGCCCGTTCTGCAGGCCGCCCAAGGTCAGGGCGCCGATCAGCGAGCCCAAGGGGTTGCCGATGCCGCCGAACAGGCTGGCACCGCCGATCACCGCGGAGCCGATGGCCTGAAGCTCGAACCCGTTGCCGCCGATCGGCTCGGCCGCGCCGATGCGGGCGATGAGCACGAAGCCTGCCAGGCTCGAAAGCACGCCGGACAGGGTATAAACGGTGATCTTCACGCGGTCGATGTCGATGCCGGACAGGCGCGCCGCTTCCTCGTTGCCGCCCACCGCCACGATCTGCTCGCCGAGGGCAGTGAAGCGCACCAGGAAGAAGGCCGCGGCCGCGATGGCGACGGCAAGCAGCACGGGCGTGGGCACGCCGAGTGCCTGGCCCGCGAAGGCGTCGCGGAACTCCGGCGGCAGGCCGTAGATCGGCTGCCCGTTGGTGTAGATCAGCGCCGCGCCCCGGAACACGCTGAGCGTGCCGAGCGTCACGATGAAGTCGGGCAGCTTGAGCTTGGCGATCAGCACGCCGTTGAGCACGCCGCAGGCCAGCCCGGCCGCAAGCCCGGCCGCGACGCCGAGCCAAAGGCTCTGGTTCATCAGGTCGGACGCCACCATGCTCGACAAGCCGACGACCGAGCCGACCGAAAGGTCGATGCCCCGCGTGATGATGACCAGCGTCATGCCCACCGCGATCACGGCGTTGATCGCCGATTGCAGCATGATGTCGATGAGGTTCGCCGGCTGGTAGAAGCTGCTGGTCAGCGCGGAGAAGACGACAAACAGCGCGAAGCCGCCGATCAGGACACTGGCCTGCCGGAACACCTCCCGGCTCGGCGCGGCCCGGGGCTTCCGGGAGGAAGCGGGCGTCCCATGGGCCTTGGCGGCGTCCTCCGTCATGGGGCGCCGCCAGCGTTCGCGTGGCGCATCAGCGTTTCCTCGTTAAGCCCGTGGTTGTCGAGCATGCGGGTCAGCCGGCCGCCGCTGACGACGCCGATCCGGTTCGAAAGCAGCAGCAGTTCGGGAAGCTCCGACGAGACGACCAGGACGGCCGCGCCGCCCGCGGCGAGCCGCCGGAGCAGCGCGTAGATCTCCGCCTTCGCGCCCACGTCGATGCCGCGGGTCGGCTCGTCGAACATCAGCACCCGCGCGCCGGTCGCCAGCCAGCGCGCGATCACGACCTTCTGCTGGTTGCCGCCGGACAGGTTGGCGAGCGGGGCCAAGATTTCCGCCGGGCGGATTTGCAGCTCCGACACGTGGCGCCGCGCATCGGCCCGGCGCCGGGCGCCGCGCAGGACGCCGAAGCGGGCAAAGCGCTTCTGGCTGGCCAGGCCGAAGTTCTGCTCCACCGACATCATCGGCACGATGGCGTGCCCCCGCCGGTCCTCCGGGATGAGGGCGATGCCCGCCGCCATCGCGTCGGCCGGCTTGTTGATGGCGACCGCTTGGCCGGCGATGCGGATTTCGCCGCCGGTCCGCGCATCGACCCCGAACACGGCGCGCATGATCGCCGAGCGCCCCGAGCCGACCAGGCCCGCAAGGCCGACGACCTCGCCGGGCCGGACGGACAGGTCGATGCCGCGGAGGCGGGGCGTCGATAGCTTCCGCAGCTCCAGCAGGGGCGCCCGCGCGCTTTCCACGTCGGCCGGCCGCCCTTCCATGGCATGGGACAGCTCGCGCCCGGCGATCATCCCGTTGAGCTGCGCGTCGGTGTGGGCCGCCACCGCATCGCTCGCGATCACCCGGCCATCGCGCAGCACGGTGAAGCGGTCGGCGACCGCGCGGATTTCCTCCATGCGGTGGGAGATGTAGATGATGGCCTTGCCTTCGTCCCGGAGGTCCTGGATCACTCGGAACAGGCCGTCGCGCTCGGCGGGGGTGAGGCTTGAGGTCGGCTCGTCAAAAGCGATGATGCGGCCGCCGCGGGCGAGCGTGCGGCCGATCTCCACAAGCTGGCGGTCGGCCATGCCGAGCTTCGAGACCGGCGTGTCCACCTCAAGGTGGGGAGCGAGCCGGCGCAGGATCTCGGCTGCCGCCTTTCGGTGGCGCTTCCGGGGGATCACGCCCAGCGCCGCCGTCTGCCCCAGGAAGATGTTCTGCGCGACGTCGAGCTGCGGCACCAGGCTGAGTTCCTGGCTGACCAGGCCGATGCCGAGGGACAGCGCGTGGCGCGGCCCTTCGACCCGGACGGCGCCCAGCACGTCGATCGTGATCGTGCCGGCGTCGGGCTGCACGATGCCGAACAGCACCTTCATCAGTGTGGACTTGCCCGCCCCGTTCTCGCCAAGCAGGGCGTGCACCTCGCCGCGCTTGATCGCCAGGTCCACGCTTTCCAGCACGCGGACCCGGCCGAACGCCTTGGACACGCCCTGCATCAGGAGCATGGGAGGGCGGCCCACGGCGGCACCTTCCCCCGCCGACGCCGGGTCCATGGCGGCGTGCCTACGCAGGCGTTTGTGGCTTGCGCCACGAATGCCTGCTTGGGAGTTGTTGAGGACGCATCATTCTATCTGCTCCGTGTCAGCACACTCTGCAGAATGATGCTTAGTCGATCTGGGGATCGGGATAGTTGGCGATGTTGTCGCGGGTCAGCAGGGCGGC
>CAXTUO010000738.1:0-2632 GCA_964247175.1 uncultured Acetobacteraceae bacterium
CATTGACCTCAGTTCTGGCATCAAGAATGGCCAGCAAGGCTTGGGGCACCGGTTCGTGCAAGATCGTATCAAACCTTTGGGACAGGTTGTCCCGCATCCATGCAGCAAATGCTGCATGGCCGATCGTACCCGCACTCGTCATCGATGGTTCGCGGTGAGATGCCATGCCTTCTTAAAGCGTGACCGAGCGTCCGGTTCCGTTCAAACTGATGGCCAGCGCCCTTTGTCAGAGCCTGTTTGACCTGACGGGTCAGTACCGCGTTATCCGTTGCAAGGAGACGGACGATGTGGACTGCTGAAGCACGAGAGCTGTACAAGGACGACGGCCGACGCTATCCGAGCGACCTGACGGATGCGGAATGGCAGACGGTTGAGTTGCTCATGGGCAGCTATGCGCCGCTTTCGGCCGACCTGCGCGAGATGGTCAACGCCTGCTTGTATCTGGAGAAGGCTGGCTGCCCCTGGCGCTTTCTGCCCAAGGAGTTCGGCCCCTGGCAGACCGTGCGAAGCTGGCACGACCGCTTCCGGTCTGACGGGGTCTGGTCCGACATCGCGGTTCTGCTCACGCGGGCGGCGCGCGCCAAGCAGGGTCGCGCTGCGGAGCCAGCCACCGCCCTTTTGGACAGCCAAAGCGTCGTGTCGGGGCCGCAGGCAGGCTCGCGCGGCACCGACGGCCACAAAAAGGTGCGGGGCATCAAGCGCCATGTGCTGACGTGCTCGCTGGGCTTCGTGCTGGCCGTCCTGGTCACGGCGGCCAACGTACACGATACGCAGCCGGTCGCGGCACTGCTGGACCGCGCCGCCGGGGATGGTTGGGTCATCCAGCGCGTCAAGGTCGATGGCATCTACACCGGTCCACGCATGGTGCGGGCGGCGCAGGACCACAGCGTGGAGGTCCAGGCCACGACCCGCGACGCGGACGTGAAAGGCTTCCAGCCGCTGCCGGGGCGCTGGCGCATCGAGGCGACATTCGGCACGCTGGCCAACCGCTGGCACCGCCTCACCCGAAACCTGGAGCAAAGCCCGGTTGCGGCCGAAGACGGCGTAGCCATCGCCAACTGCCATCGGCTGCTGCGTGCCTATCACCGCCCCGAATACATCGCCGCATAATCAAACAGATGGGGTGATTGGGGTCTCTCCCCGGTGATCCGGTGGCTGCTCCACTCGGGATGGCAGAACGTGGTCCGTGTGTGTGCATCGGCCACAAGCATCGAGGAGGAGCAGCGGTGGGTTACTTTGCCGGGTTGGACGTGTCGTTGGAAGTGACCGCGATCTGCATTGTCGATGGCGCGGGCAAGATCGTGCGCGAGGCGCGCGCGGCGAGCGAGCCGGAGGCGCTGGCGGCGTTCTTCGGGGCGTGCGGGATGGTGATGGAGCGGGTCGGCCTGGAAGCGTGCTCGCTTGCGGCTTGGCTGCATGAGGGACTGACAGAGGCAGGCCTGCCTGCGGTTTGCATCGAGGCGCGCCAGGCCAAGGCGGCGATGGCGGCCATGCCGAACAAGACCGACCGCAACGATGCGCGCGGCTTGGCGCAGATCATGCGCACCGGCTGGTATCGGGCCGTGCACGTGAAGAACTCGTCTTGCCGGGCTTGGCGCGCATTGCTGACGGCGCGGCGTTTGCTGCTGAACAAGCGCCGTGACGTCGAGAACGGCATCCGCGCGCTGCTGCGCGAGGCCGGGCTGAAGCTCGGCACGCCGGGCCGCCGCGACTTCCCGGCCCGCGTGCGCGAGCTGGCCGCAGGCGACCCGGTGCTGCAGGCGATGGCCGAGCCGCTGCTGAACGTCGTCGAGGCCATGAACAGCCAAGCCGAGACGTTGACCAAGCAGGTGCTCGACCAAGTCAAGGTTGAGCCGACGTGCCGGCGTTTGATGACGGTGCCCGGCGTCGGCCCGCTCACCGCCCTGGCGTTCCGCGCCACGCTGGACCAGCCGGACCGCTTCCGGCGGTCGCGCGACGTGGGCGCCCATCTCGGGCTGACGCCCCGGCGCCATCAGTCCGGCGAAACCGACGTGCAGGGCCGCATCAGCCGGTGCGGCGACGAGTTGGCGCGAGCCGCGCTGTATGAGGCGGCGCACTCGCTGCTGACCCGCAGCGGCAAGTGGTCGTCCTTGCGCGCTTGGGGCATGGCGGTCGCCAAGCGGCGCGGCATGGCCCGCGCCCGGGTGGCGGTTGCGCCAGCCGCAAACGCTTCGCGTTTCGGCGAGCTGGCGGTGATCCTGCACCGCATATGGGCCGATGGCAGCGAGTTCCGCTGGGGCAAGCAGACTTCGGCATCGGCCGCAGTCGCGTGACGAAAGGAGTTCCAGTTTCCGCCTGAGCAGGGCGGAGCCGCGTCGTTCCCGTGGGGACGATGGGTGGGTCGATCTCGTTGAGAACCCGGAACCGGGTCGCGGCAACGCGCCCAGGTCGCGAAACAGATTGAGACGCCTCACCCTCCTGACCCCATCATGCGGCGGCCCCGCGCCGACCGCGAAGAGAAGCGAGTGACCCACGGGAAGGGCATCCGGCAAAGGACAACAAGCAAGAGGAGCAGCTTGACGCCCACAACCCCAATCAGAGAAGGTTCTCAGCCGGCACGCCGTGCCATTGGCGGCGGATGCCGATGGCGGAACCACGCCGGGACTTGGGT
>CAXTUO010000739.1:0-2630 GCA_964247175.1 uncultured Acetobacteraceae bacterium
CTCCACCAGCAGCGCGTCCAGCAATGTGGCGGGCAGGCCTGGCGGTTCGGGCGGGGGCGCGTCCGTCCGCACCGCATCCGCCACCGCCGCCAGGAAGGCGCCCGTGTTCGGCGCCATGCCCCCCTCCGCCGTGGTCAGGGCGCGGCCCAATTCGCGGCTGGCGGCCAGCATGTCCAGCAGCGCGGCCACCGCGGCGGTCGCGGCCCGCCTGCGGTGCAGCCCGTCCGCCAGTTCGGCCGAGGCGTAGGCCGCGTCCGTCCGCAAGGCGAGCAGCTCCGCCGCCCGGTCCAGCGACACGTCCCGCAGCGGCCGCGCCCCGGTGTCCAGCACGGCAAGCGCGGTGTCGCGCGCCTCCGCCAGGTGCCGCCGCAGTTCGGCCAGCAGGTGCTCGTGCGCGGGTGCGACGGTGAATACGGCGTTGACCAGGGCGACGCACAGGATGCCGACCAGGATGGCGGCCACCCGGTCCAGGGTCATGAGCAGGACGTTGGCTGGTGCGCTGATCTGGCCGATGGAAATGACGGCGACCGTGTAGCCCGCCAGCACGGTGCCGTAGGCCCGGAAGTCGCGCAGCAAGGATGCCGCGAAGGTGCAGGCGCCCAGCCACAGGGCGGTGGCCAGCAGCAGCATTGTCCGGTCCTGCGGGAACAGCCCGTCGATCGCCAGGGCTGCGGCGCCTCCGGCTAGCGTGCCGAGCGTGCGGTAGAACGCCTTGCTGACCGCCATGCCGGGCGAGGGCTGCATCACGATGCCCACGCACACCCCGGCGCTGGATGCGCTGTCGAGTTGGATGAGGAACGACACGTAGTAGGCCCCCAGCATGGCCAGCATGAGGCGCGTGGCGTAGCTGACCGCATCCGGCATGAAGCTGGGCAGCGGCAGCAGGCTGGTCGGGTGCGGAGCTTGCACTTCGGACATGGCGGAGCTACGGCCGGGACCGGACAGCGCCGTGCCGGCCGCTTCGGGCTTCGGCCCGTCTGCCCACATGAGGCGCGCAGCAGCGGGCCGCCGCTGGGGAGTGCTGGCGCTGGCCCGCCCGCCGCCGACCGGGTTGCAGGCCGCGCTGCACCCCCCTCCATAGGAGAATGCGCCGGGTGCCGTGGTGCCGCAGGAGTGCGGTCACGCACATGCGGCGGACGCCGCAGACCCGGTTGCGCACGGTCGCCTGCATCGCCTGCAGGTCGTCATCTAGGAGGGCGCGCACCGCGTCGTTCCCCAGCTTGCGTTTGAGGTACGCCAGCGCGTGCCGTGCTCGTTCCAACTCCGGGTCCCGGATGTCGGCGTTGGTCAGCGATCGCGAACCGGCCCTGCCGTTCGCCGGATAGTGACGGTCATCAAAGGCCAGAGACATAGGCTTACGCAGCCTCTTCGAGAAAGCGGAGAAGTTCTTCGGTCGGTCGATCCGGGCGCTCTTCGGCCAGGTAATGTCCGCACTCCACGCGAGCTATGCCGGGATTTGGGTGACGCCGTGATCAGGCGGCGTGCTGTGCTGGCGCGTTGACGATCTCGACGCCGTTGCGGAATGTGACACCCCCGACGACCTTGGGCAACTGGTTCTCGCCCTTCAGCCGGCGCCACCAGGCCGCGCGCCTTAAGGTCGACCAGCAACTCGCGCCAGCTTCAGGCACTTTCCCGCACACCCACCTGGAAACCAAGCAGCTCCTTCTTGCCCTCCGGCGTGGCCCCGATCAGCACCAGCATGTCCCCGCGACGCCTTCGTCGTCGGGCACTCGGCCTGCGGCTCCATGCGCGCCTGCAAGTAGATGCCGTCTGCCCAAGCATACACGTAGCGTCGGGCCGACTCAGGCGCTTTCGCTGCGCGAAACGCCGAGGTCGCGGCGTTGCCAGCGCGTGTAGTCGGCCTGCCACTCGTCCCGCAGCCGTGCGACCACCGACGGCGACAGGTTCGGGGCCTCCTTGCCCAACAAGGCTCCGAGTGCCTCCTGGAAGTCGCCCATGGAAACATCGCGCAAGTACAGCACCGGCAACAAGGCATCCAGGCTCCGCGTCCGCCTTGCCCAGCGCGGCAGGACGGCCGACGTGAAACGGATGCGCTCGGCGTCGCTTCACTACGGATCGCGAAGGTGTGCTGCCTGGCCTGGAACATCAGCCTGTTCCCGGACGCCACCGAGCGCGAGCGGCAGACCAAGCAGGTTCTGGACCTGATCCTGTCCGACGCGGCCGAGACGGCGCCCCCGGGTTTCCGAGACGGCGTCGCCGACGAGCTGCGGATGCTGGTTGAGATCAAACGCGACCTGTTCCCGGGGTGGTTCGAGAACGTCATGGATGCCGACCTCAAGCGGACACCGCGCGGTGATGTCCTCGTCGTGGACAACGGCAAGGCCGTCGAGCGCATCGACCTGGCCCGGCCCCCGCCCATCGAGGGCCTGCCCATCATCACCAAGACCCTGGTGCAGATGCACCGGGACACCCAGGCGCAGCGGCACACGCTGGAGCAGACCCGCGCGACACCGGGGCTGGTGGAGCAGGTGGCGACCCCGGACATGGTGACGGCTTACTGCGTGCAGCGGGCCGACCTGCGCGGGTACCACTGCATGCTGACGGCCTGGCGCGAGAGGCGTCCATGCCGGAGATGAAGGCGGGCATCGACCGGTTCCTGCAGGCGGTCA
>CAXTUO010000740.1:0-2627 GCA_964247175.1 uncultured Acetobacteraceae bacterium
GTCATGGGAACTTCATCGCTGGTCGGGGCGGGGCCGGGGCACATCGGTTGACAGCTACCGCGTATTGGCCTAGTTGTCTAGATGTACAGATGATTGATGGCGGGCGCATGGACGATGCCGGAACGGATGGGCGGCGGAAACACTGGATGGCAGTGCTCGCCCGGGCGGGGACGGCCGAGGTCGAGGCGCATCTGGCCGAGACGCTGCCGCCGCACACGCGGCTGCGCGGGCCGGAGGTCGGGCTGGCCATGGTGCGCGGCCGGGCCGGCGGCACGGGCCAGGCCTTCAACCTGGGCGAAATGACGGTGACGCGCTGCACGGTGCGCGACGAGGCCGGGCGGATCGGCCATGCCGTGATCGCCGGGCGCGACCCGCGGCAGGCCGAGCTGGCAGCGGCGCTGGACGCCGCCTTGCAGGACCCGGCGCGGCAGGACAGGCTGCAGCGGGCGGTGATCGCCCCTTTGCACGCGGCACAGCAGGCGGCCCGTGCCGCAACGGCCGGCAAGGCTGCGGCGACCCGCGTCGCGTTCTTCACCCTGGCGGCCATGCGCTCATGACGCTCGACCGGCCCGGCTTCGCCGACCCCGCCACCGACGCCCAATCCTGCTTCCGCGCCGTGCTGGACGCCATGAGCCGGCCCGGCACGGTTGTTCCCGCCGGGACCGGGCTGCTCCCCCCGGCGCCGCTCGACCCGGCGACCGCGGCGGTGCTGCTGGCGCTGGTTGATGCCGACACGCCGTTGTGGCTGGACCCGGCGGCGGTGTCCGCGGCGGATTGGGCAGCGTTCCATTGCGGCGCCCCGCGGGCCGGGAGCCTCGGGGAAGCCGCGTTCGCCTGCGCCCTGGCAATGCCGGCGCTGTCCAGCCTGCATCCCGGCACGGACCTGGCGCCGGAAGAGTCGGCCACGCTGATCCTGCAGGTGCCGGTCTTGGGCCGAGGGACGCCGTTTCGCCTGTCCGGCCCCGGGCTGCGCGCGCCGGCGGTGCTGCGCTTGACGGGCCTACCCGACGATTTCGCGACGCAATGGGCGGCCAACCACGCCCTGTATCCCTGCGGCGTGGACCTGGTGCTGTGCGCGGGCGAGCGCCTTTGCGCCTTGCCGCGCAGCGTGCGGATCGAGGAGGGCTGACTCCATGGCCTACGTCGCGGTCAAAGGCGGCGAGCGCGCCATCGACGCCGCCCACGCCTGGCTCGCGGAGGACCGGCGGGGCGATCCCGCGGTCCCGGAACTCGCGACGGCACAGATCGCCGAGCAGTTGGGACGCGCCGTGGACCGGGTGATGGCGGAGGGCGCGTGCTACGACCCGGGCCTCGCGGCGCTCGCGGTCAAGCAGGCGCAGGGCGACCTGATCGAGGCGGCGTTCCTGTTGCGCGCCTACCGCACCACCCTGCCGCGCTTCGCCGACACGCGCCCGGTGGAGACCGGCGCCATGGCGGTGCGCCGCCGGGTGTCCGCCGTGTTCAAGGACATGCCGGGCGGCCAGGTGCTCGGCCCCACCTACGACTACACGCACCGTCTGCTCGACTTCGCCCTGGCCGAACCCGGCGCCGCCGTGGCAGAGGCCGGGTCAGCGCCGCCGGGCGAGCCGATGCCGGGCGTGATGGACCTGCTGGGCCAGGAAGGCTTGATCGAGCCGGAAGCACGCCTTGACGGCCGCCCCGGGGACCTGACTCGTGAGCCGCTTGCCTTTCCCGCCGGGCGCGACATGCGCTTGCAGAGCCTGGCTCGCGGCGACGAGGGCTTCCTGCTGGCGCTCGGCTATTCCAGCCAGCGCGGCTACGGCGGCACGCACCCGTTCGTCGGCGAGCTGCGCGTGGGCGAGGTTTCGGTGGAGGTCGAAGTGCCGGAACTGGGCTTCGCGCTCGACATCGGCGACATCACCGTGACCGAGTGCCAGATGGTCAACCAGTTTCGCGGCAGCAAGGAGGTCCCGCCGCAGTTCACCCGCGGCTACGGCCTGTGCTTCGGCCACAGCGAGCGCAAGGCGATGGGCATGGCCCTGGTGGACCGCGCGATGCGCGCGTCCGAGCTTGGGGAGGACGTGACCGCGCCGGCGCAAAACGTCGAATTCGTGCTGTCCCACTGCGACAACATCGAGGCGACGGGCTTCGTCGAGCACCTGAAGCTGCCGCACTACGTCGATTTCCAGAGCGAGCTTGAAACGATCCGGCGGCTGCGCGCGGAGGCAGGAGAATGAACGGCTACAACTTCGCCTACCTGGACGAGCAGACCAAGCGCATGATCCGCCGCGCCCTGCTGAAGGCGGTCGCCATCCCCGGCCATCAGGTGCCGTTCGGCTCGCGCGAAATGCCGCTGCCTTACGGCTGGGGGACCGGCGGCATCCAGGTCACGGCGAGCATCCTGGGCCGCGCGGACGTGCTCAAGGTCATCGACCAGGGCGCCGACGACACCACCAACGCCGTGTCCATCCGCCGTTTCTTCGCCCGCACGGCCGGCGTTTCCACCACCACGCGCACGGCGGAGGCCAGCGTGATCCAGACCCGGCACCGCATTCCGGAAACACCGCTCCGCGAGGATCAGATCATCGTCTATCAGGTCCCGCAGCCCGAGCCGCTGTCCAAGCTGGAACCCAGCCGCGCGGAAACCCGGCGGATGCACGCGCTCG
>CAXTUO010000741.1:0-2625 GCA_964247175.1 uncultured Acetobacteraceae bacterium
GGCCCGGCGCACGCTCGCCGCGGCGGGCCTCATGGAGTGCGTGAGCTTCAGCTTCCTGGATCGCGCGGAGGCGGCGCTGTTCGGCGACGCGCCGGAGGCGTTGCGCCTGCTGAACCCCATCGCCTCCGACCTTGACCAGATGCGGGAAACCCCGGTCGCCACCCTGGCGCTCGCCGCCCGGCGCAACGCCGCGCGCGGGCAGACCGAGGCGCGGCTGTTCGAGATCGGCCCGGCGTTCCGTGCGGATGGGCAGGAGGTCCTGGCTGCCGGGGTGCTGGCGGGGGTGACGCCCCGACACCCGCTGACCCCCTCCCGCGGGCTGGGCGCCACTGACGCGAAGGCGGCGGCAATGGAGGTCTTGCAGGCGCTCGGCCTGCCGATGGAGAGCCTCAGCGTCACCGTCGATGCGCCCGGCTTCTACCATCCCGGCCGCTCCGGCACCGTGCGGCAAGGGCCGCGGCTCGTGCTGGCGACGTTTGGGGAGCTGCACCCGCGCGTGCTGCAAGCCCTGGACTGGACTGGCCCGGCGGCGGCGTTCGAGGTGTATCTTGACCGCGTGCCGGAGCCGAAGCGCCGCCGCCGGGCACCACCGGACTTGCCGGCGTTCCAGCCGGTGCGGCGCGACTTCGCCTTCCTTGTGGGCGCGGACGTGCCCGCCGACGCCGTGCTGCGCGCGGCGCGCGGGGCGGAGCGCGCGTTGATCGCGGGCGCCAGCGTGTTCGACGTTTATGAAGGCGACAAGGTGCCGCCGGGCCAGAAGTCGGTGGGGATCGAGGTGGTGTTCCAGCCGCGCGAGCGCACGCTGACGGACGCGGAGATCGAGGCGGCAAGCGCCCGGGTCGTGGCCGCCGTGGCCAAGGCGACGGGCGGCGCGCTGCGGTAGGAAGGCGCTGACTTTTCGGGAAAAACCCACTACATCGGAGGGATGACCGACACCCCGCTCCACCTGATCCGCAACTTCGCCATCATCGCCCACATCGACCACGGCAAATCGACGCTGGCCGACCGGCTGATCCAGGTGTGCGGCGGCCTGACCGAGCGCGAGATGTCGGCGCAGGTGCTCGACAGCATGGAGTTGGAAAAGGAGCGCGGCATCACCATCAAGGCGCAGACGGTGCGCCTGGCCTACAAGGCCCATGACGGGCTGACCTACGAGCTGAACCTGATGGACACGCCGGGCCACGTGGACTTCGCCTACGAGGTCAGCCGGAGCCTGGCGGCGTGCGAGGGGTCCTTGCTCGTGGTGGATGCGAGCCAGGGGGTCGAGGCGCAGACGCTGGCCAACGTGTACCAGGCCATCGACGCCGGGCACGAGATCGTGCCGGTGCTGAACAAGATCGACCTGCCGGCTGCCGAGCCTGACCGGGCGAAGCAGCAGATCGAGGACGTGATCGGCCTGCCCGCCGACGACGCGGTGATGATCAGCGCCAAGACCGGGCTGAACATCGAGGGCGTGCTGGAAGCCCTCGTGACCCGGCTGCCGCCGCCGCAGGGCGATGCCGACGCGCCGCTCAAGGCGCTGCTGGTGGACAGTTGGTATGACCAGTACCTCGGCGTGGTGATCCTGGTGCGGATCAAGGACGGGCGGCTGAAGCGCGGCCAGAAAATCCGCATGATGTCGAACGGCGCCGTGCACAGCGTCGAGCAGGTCGGCGTGTTCACGCCCAAGATGGTGCCCACCGGCGACCTCGGCCCCGGCGAGATGGGGTTCATCACCGCGTCGATCAAAACCGTGGCCGACTGCAACATCGGCGACACCATCACCGACGACCGCGTGCCGGCTGCCGCGGCGCTGGCCGGGTTCAAGCCCAGCGTCCCCGTGGTGTGGTGCGGCCTGTTCCCGGTCGATGCCGACGACTTCGAGCACCTGCGCGACAGCCTGGGCAAGCTCAGGCTGAACGACGCGAGCTTCCATTACGAGGCGGAAACCTCGGCCGCGCTCGGCTTCGGCTACCGCTGCGGGTTCCTGGGCCTCTTGCACCTGGAGATCATCCAGGAGCGGCTGAGCCGCGAGTTCAACCTGGACCTGATCGCCACGGCGCCGAGCGTCGTGTACCGCATCCACACCACCAAGGGCGCGGTGGAGGAACTGCACAACCCGGCCGACATGCCGGAGCCGATGAGGATCGACCACATCGATGAGCCGTGGATCCGCGCCACCATCATGGTGCCGGACGATTATCTCGGCAGCGTGCTGACGCTGTGCAACGAGCGGCGCGGGCAGCAGGCGGACCTCACCTACGTCGGCAACCGCGCCATGGCGGTGTACCGCCTGCCGTTGAACGAGGTGGTGTTCGACTTCTACGACCGGCTGAAATCGGTGACGCGGGGCTACGCCAGCTTCGACTACGCCATGGACGGCTACGAGGAAAGCGACCTGGTGCGGATCAGCATCCTGGTCAACCAGGACCCGGTCGATGCCTTGTCCTTCATCGCGCACCGCAGCGCCGCCGAGAGCCGTGGGCGGAGCATCTGCGCCAAGCTCAAGGACCTGATCCCCAAGCAGCTGTTCAAGATCGCGATCCAGGCGGCCATCGGCGGCAAGGTGATCGCGCGCGAGACGATCAGCGCGCTCAGCAAGGACGTGACGGCCAAGTGCTACGGCGGCGACATCAGCCGCAAGCG
>CAXTUO010000742.1:0-2622 GCA_964247175.1 uncultured Acetobacteraceae bacterium
GGCGTCTGCCCGCCGCGCAGCACCGAGTTGCCCATGTACAACGTGCGCTGGTCGATGGGCGCCGGGTCGAGCCAGTCGGCTTCCCGCATCTGCCCGTTGCGGCCGTAGGCGGCGAGCGCGTTGCCGTAGGTCACCTGACGGATCGCGTCCTCACCGATGCCGCCGCGGCGCAGCAACTCCGCGGTGCGCGGCACGGCCAGCGGGTCGGACACGCCCCAGTCGCAGGCGGAGTCCACCAGGATGCGCTCCGGCCCGTAGCGTCGCACGATCTCGACCATGCGCTCGCTGCCCATCTTGGTGCCGGGATAGATGGAGAACCCGGCCCAGAAGCCGCGGTCCAGCACCTCCTGCGCCGTTTCCTCGTTGTTGTGGTCGATGACCACGGAGGAGGGATCGAGGCCCTGCTCGATCACCACATCCATGGAGCGCGTGGTGCCGCGTTTCTTGTCGCGGTGCGGCGTGTGCACCATCACCGGCATGTCCAGCTCGCGTGCCAGGTCGAGCTGCTGGCGGAAGTAGCGGTCCTCCAGCTCGGTTTGCTCATCGTAGCCGATCTCGCCGATGGCCACGACGCCCTCCTTGAGCGCGAAGCGCGGCAGGATCTCCATGACCGCCTCGGCCAGCTCCTCGTTGTTGGCTTCCTTGCTGTTCAGCCCGATGGTGCAGTAGTGCCGCATCCCGAACTGCCCGGCGCGGAACCGCTCCCAGCCGACGATGGTGGACAGGTAGTCGATGTAGCTGCCGACGTTGGTGCGGGGCTGCCCCAGCCAGAACGCCGGCTCGATACAGGCGACGACCCCGGCCGCCGCCATCCGCTCGTAGTCGTCGGTGACGCGGGAAATCATGTGGGTGTGGGTGTCGATGAACATGGGTGTTCCTCAGGCGGATTTCTTGAGCGCGGGCGCGGCGTCCAGGGCGGCGCGGGCCGCCTGCCGCTCCGCGACGTTTCCGGTGCGCAGCACCCGGGCGAGATCGTCGCGCGCCGCATCGTCCGCCCACGGCCCCACGCAGCGCCACAGCTCGGGGCTGACCAGGCGGCCGGCGGCCCATCGCTCGTGCGCGTAGTCGCAGAGCATACGCATCAGGGTCGGGTTGGCGCGGCGGTCCAGCCCTTGGATCGGCGCCAGCGCCGTTTCGATGAACAGCGCCTTGAGCACGAGCTGATTCCACCCGGCCTCGTCGAACACCTCCGCCGGGTAAGGGTTGGCGTGGGCGACGGCCTCGAACACCGGGCGCATGGCGGTGCGGGCGCCTTCCCGGGCCTGCGCCAGGTGCAGCGCAGGGCTGGGATACAGCGGCAGGCCGCGCAGCAGGGTGATGCTCTCGGCCAGGTCGGCGGTGGCGAGCAGGCCCCGCAGCCGCGCGTTGAACGCCGGGCCATCGCCACCCTGCGCCAGCAGCAGCACCAGGCGGCCGGCCTGATCGACGCTCCAGCCGCGCGGGTCCCAGCCCGGCCGGGCACGGTGGGCGGCGGCGAGGTCCTCCAGCCCGAGGGCAAGGTCGGCTTTGCCGAGCCTGCGCGGCGCCAGGCTGAATGCCAAGTTGAAGTCGCGCTCTGATACGCCGGCCCGCAAGCGGTCGCGCTGTGCCGTGAGCCAGGCGGCGGCCTCGGGCGGAAGCTGCCGCAGCAGCCAGGTGGTCATCAGGTCGTCAGGAGTCATGTTCCGCTGATCCAGCGTTGCAGCACGAGGGTTGTGGCGAAGCAGGCAAAGGCGAGGGCGGCGGCGCCGGGCCACCCGTCCACGGCGAGGAACAGAGCGTCCACCAGGGAAATGCCGGCGATGAGCGACACCACAGCGCGGGGAATGTCCCCAGGCTGGCGGCGGTGCAGCAGCCAAAGCGCCACGCCGATCCACCCGGCAAGCGCCACGAGCACGACCTGCCCAGCCGTCCCCCCGGCCAGCAGCGCGCCGTAGGCAAGGGGCGCGGCCAGGAACAGCAGCGGCCACAGGTTGCCGAGCCGACCTAGCGACTCCCGCTTCGCGACGTAGGTGAGGCCGATCAGGTAGCAGAGCGACACGGCACCCGCTGCGAGCAGCGGCCCCGGCACCGTGGCGGTCGCGGCCAGCCCGGCGACGACGTAGGCCAGCAAGCGGCAGGCCGCCATCGTCAGCGGGCTGAACCGGTTGCCCTTGTGCTTCCAGTTGTATCCGATGATGGCACCGGCGAGCGCCAGGCCCCCGAGCACCGCTGCCTCCGGCGGCGCGTCGAAGGCACGGGCGGCGGCGGCCAACACCGCCACGGCGGCCAGCAACAGGGCGAAGCCCAAGGCGAACACGGTGTTGGCGTCGATGGCGCCGGACGGGATCGGGCGCGACGGCCGCTCCCGCGCGTCGATGGCGCTGTCAAAAGCGTCGTTCAGGTACATGCCGCCCAGGTAGGCGAGCGACAGCCCGAGCGCCGCCGGCAGGATCGCCCACTGCCAGGGCGAAGCGCCAGCCAGCGCCACGCCGGCCAGGGCGTTGGTCCAGACCGTCGGCAGGTTCGACACCCGGCCGAGCCGCAAGGCGACGGAGGGCGTCATGCGGCCAGCCGGTCCCGCACCCAGGCCAGCTCGCGGGCCACCGCGGCGTCCAGGCCGCCGGTCCGAAGCTCCGGCGGCAGCACGTCCCAGGTGTAGGT
>CAXTUO010000743.1:0-2610 GCA_964247175.1 uncultured Acetobacteraceae bacterium
GCGCTGACCAGCTTCGCGTCGTTGATGCAGGACTACGTGCGGCTGCACGGGCTGGGTGCCGGCCTGCCGCCGGGCCGGCACGTCGCGATTGCCGGCGATGCGGAACTCGACGAGGGCAACATCTACGAGGCGCTGCTGGAAGGCTGGAAGCACGACGTCCGCAACGTCTGGTGGGTGATCGACTACAACCGGCAAAGCCTCGACAGCGTGGTGCCCGACCGGCTGTTCGGCCGGATCGAGGGCCTGTTCCGCGACATGGGCTGGAACGTCGTCACCCTGAAGTATGGCCGCCTGCTGGAAGCCGCCTTTGCCCGGGAAGGCGGCGAGGCGCTGCGCCGCTGGATCGACGACTGCCCCAACAGCCTGTACTCGGCGCTGACTTTCCAGGGCGGCGCGGCCTGGCGGCAGGCGTTGCTGGCGGAGCTTGGCCGCGAACCCGGCGTGCGCGCCATCCTTGACCCCATGTCGGACGATGAACTCGCCGAGCTGATGACCAACCTCGGCGGCCACGACGTGGACACGTTGATAGAACAGTTCCGCATGGCGGACGCCTTGGGCGACCAGCCGACGTGCTTCATCGCCTATACCATTAAGGGCATGGGCCTGCCGTTCGCCGGGCACAAGGACAACCACTCCGGCCTGATGTCGCGCGACCAGATGGCGTTCTTCCAGCAGGCTATGCGGATCCGGCCCGGCCATGAATGGGACGTGGCAGAGGGATTGGACCTGTCGCCCGCGGAACTCCGCGCGGTGATCGACGCGGCGCCGTTCGCGCAAAAGCTGACGCCGGCGGGACGCAGCCTGTCCACGCCCGTCGTCGCGGTCCCGGCGGCGCTGCCGGTGTCGGGCGGGCCGGGACGCCGCGCCAGCACGCAGTCGGGGTTCGGGGACATCCTGGCGGAGATCGGACGGCCGCAGGGCGAGTTCGCCGAGCTGGCCCGGCACATCGTCACCACCAGCCCGGACGTGACCGTCTCCACCAACCTCGGCCCCTGGGTGAACCGCCGCGGGGTGTTCGACCGGCACACCCGCAACGACGTGTTCCGCGATGCGAAGCTGGCCAGCGCGCAGCGTTGGGGCATGGCGCCGACCGGGCAGCACGTCGAGCTGGGCATCGCCGAGCAGAACCTTTTTCTCCTGCTGGCGGCGGCGGGGCTGCAGCACAGCCTGACGGGCGCACGGCTGCTGCCCATCGGCACGGTGTATGACCCGTTCGTGAACCGCGGCCTCGATGCGCTGATCTACGCCTGCTACCAGGACGCGCGCTTCCTGCTGGTCAGCACGCCGTCCGGCATCACGCTGGCGCCGGAGGGCGGGCAGCACCAGAGCATCAACACGCCGCTGATCGGCATGGCCGCCGACCGGCTCGCCTCCTTCGAGCCGGCGCACGTGGACGAGCTTGCGATCCTGCTGCGCCATGCGCTCGCGCACATGCAGGCGCCGGACGGCTCGGCCGTGTGGCTGCGGCTGTCCACCCGGCAGTTGGAGCAGCCCGCCCGCGGTCTCGATCCCGCGGCCGTGATCGCCGGCGCGCATTGGGTCGTGACGCCGGAACCGGGGGCGCGCATCGCGCTTGCCTACCAAGGCGCCGTCGCGCCGGAAGCGGAAGCGGCATTCGCCGAGCTGCGGGAAGAGGTGCCCGGCGCCGGGCTGCTGGCGATCACCAGCCCGGACCGCCTGCACGCCGGATGGCTCGACGCCGCCCGCACCCGGCGCACCGGCCAGCCCGCGGACGCGCATATCGAGCGAATCCTGGCGCCGCTGTCCCGCGGCGCGACTCTGGTGACGGTGCTGGACGGCCACCCGGCCGCGCATTCCTGGCTCGGCGGAGTGCTCGGCCACCGCGTGGTGCCGCTGGGTCCGGACCATTTCGGCCAAAGCGGCGACCTGCCGGACCTTTACCGCGAGTATGGGCTGGATGCCGACGCGATCTTGGACGCCTGCGCCCAGGCCTTGCTCGCCTAGTGCCGCTGCTCGGTTGAACCCCGCCTTGTCCCCCATCCGTGGGTGCGCTACACGCGCCGCCTGATGTCCGTATGCGGGCGTGGTGAAATGGTAGACACGCCAGACTTAGGATCTGGTGGCGCAAGCCTTGGGGGTTCAAGTCCCTCCGCCCGCACCAGCGCGCAGGCCATATGGATGACTAGGGTTTAAAGGACCGGGTTCCGATGCAGGTGACTGAAACGCTCTCCGAAGGCTTGAAGCGCGGCTACTCCGTGGTCGTGCCGGTGGCCGACATGGAGAGCAAGCGCACGGCGAAGCTGGCCGAGGTCGGCAAGACCGTGCGCCTGCCAGGCTTCCGCCCCGGCAAGGTGCCGCTGACCGTCGTGCGCCAACGCTACGGCTCCGCCATCAACTCGGAGGTGCTGGAGGAAAGCGTCAACTCCGCGACGCAGCAGGTCTTGTCCGACCGCGGGCTGCGCCCGGCCACGCAGCCGAAGGTCGATGTGACTTCGCCGGGCGACAAGCAGGACTTGGCGTTCAACGTCGAGGTCGAGCTGCTGCCTGAAGTGCCGATGCCGGACTTCGGCGCCATCGCGCTGACCCGGCTGCGTGCCGAGCCGACGCCCGAGTCCATCGACAAGGCCCTGAACGAGATCGCCTCCCGCC
>CAXTUO010000744.1:0-2595 GCA_964247175.1 uncultured Acetobacteraceae bacterium
CGGGCGAGGGTGCCGTGCATCAGCCCGTCGCTGGCCGAAACGCCATGCACCTCGCTGAGCCAGCGGCGCAGTTCGGTCAGGGTCGCGTCCGGACGCAACGCCACCTCGGCCCGGATCGCATCGTAAAGCCCGAGCAGCTTCGGGGCCACGTGGCACCGCTGCGGGCGCGCCGATGTTTCGCCCGTCTCCTGCCTCCGACTGAGCGCCTTCGACACGTAGGAGATGCTGACACACAAGGCCTCGGCAATCTCGCCGACGGCGTCCCCGGCATCGCACACCCCCCGCGCATCCTGCTGCTGTATGGCAGCCTGCGCTAACGATCCTTCTCGCGCCTGCTGACCGAAGAAGCGGCCCGGCTGCTGCAAGTGCTTGGCGCCGAGACGCGCACCTTCGACCCACGCGACCTGCCAGTGGCCAACAGCACCAGCCCCGACCATCCCAAAGTGCAGGAGCTGCGCGCCTTGTCGCTGTGGAGCGAGGGCCAGGTGTGGTGCAGCCCGGAGGTCCACGGGGCGGTGACGGGCGTGTTCAAGAACCAGATCGACTGGCTGCCGCTGGAGCTGGGTGCCGTGCGGCCGACGCAGGGGCGCACGCTGGCCGTCATGCAGGTGTCGGGCGGCTCGCAATCCTTCAACGCCGTGAACACCTTGCGCCTGCTTGGCCGCTGGATGCGGATGTTCACCATCCCGAACCAGAGCAGCGTGCCCAAGGCGTACGAGCAGTTCGACGATGCCGGGCGGATGCGACCGGGGCCGCTATACGACCGCGTGGTGGACGTGATGGAGGAGCTGGTGCGCTTCACCTGGCTGCTGCGGGACCGGGCGGACTGTCTGGTGGACCGCTACAGCGAGCGCGCCGCCGCCGCGGCCAAGCTGCCGGCGGACCTGTGACGGCCCTTGCCGGGCGCCGGGGCGTCGTCGTCTCGGCACTCGGCATCGCGCAAACCCTCGCCTGGGGGTCCACCTACTATCTGCCGGCAGTGTTCGCCGATCCGGTGTGTGCCGGCCTGAACCTGTCGCGCACCTGGTTCTTTGGCGCCTTCTCGGCGGCCCTGCTGCTTTCAGGTCTGCTCGGCCCGCTGGCCGGGCGGGTGATTGACCGCCGCGGCGGGCGGGATGTGCTGGCCGCGACCAACCTGGTGTTCGCCGCCGGCCTGGCACTCCTCTCGGTGGCCTCTGGTCCGACAACCTTGGCCGTGGCCTGGCTGGTGGTTGGCGTCGGCATGGGGTTCGGCCTTTATGAAGCGGCGTTCGCCACCGTGGCAGGGCTTTACGACCGGGACGCACGCAGTGCGATCACCGGCATCACCCTGTTTGCCGGGTTCGCCAGCACGGTCGGCTGGCCGGCCAGCGCCTTGTTCATTGACGCCTTCGGCTGGCGTGGCGCCTGCCTGGCCTGGGCGGCGCTGCACCTGCTGCTGGGCCTGCCGTTGAACCGCCTGTTGGTGCCCAAGGCACCACCGCCAGAGTCGGTTGCAGCATCGGAGAAGCCGGTACGGGCCGGGGTGCCATGGACCATGATCGTCCTCGCCTGCGTGTTCGGGGCAACCTGGTTCGTTTCCACCGCCCTTGCGGCGCACCTGCCGCGCCTCCTAGAGGCCCTGGGTGCCACGCCCACAGCCGCCATTACGGCGGGGGCGCTGGTCGGTCCGGCGCAGGTCGCCGCCCGGATTGCGGAGTTCACGCTGCTGCGCCGGGCCTCCCCCATGATCTCCGCGCGGCTTGCAACTGGCCTGCACCCGCTCGGCGCCGTCATGCTGGCCGTGGTGGGAGCGTCGGCCGCCATCCCCTTCGTGCTGTTGCACGGCGCCGGCAACGGGATGCTGACCATCGCGCGGGGCATGCTGCCGCTCGCCCTGTTCGGCCCGGTTGGCTACGGCCTGCGGACGGGCCTCCTCGCCGCGCCAGCCCGCATCCTCCAAGGCGGGGCGCCGCTGCTGTTCGGCTTGGTGCTGGACCGGGCCGGGCCGCTCGCCGCATTGCTGCTTTCCGGTACGCTGACCGGGCTGTCCTTCCTGGCGCTGCTCTTGCTGAGGACGCCGATGCGGCCCGAAGCCGCGAAGCCGGCCCTTGCATAGGTTTTCCGTTCCGTTGCGTCTCGGACCTCATGCCATGCACGTTTTGCATGGCTTGAAGCGTCTCGCGAAAAGGACCGTTTTTCGCTCGTTTGCGGGAGAGGTGGGCGGGCATCAGGGCGCATCAGGCGCGGCGGGCGCCCTCCCTTCCTGAAACAGCTTCTTGAAACCCTCTGTTGATTGGGTGGGGGTGCCTACGAGTTTTGGGAGGAAGTTGATGGCGCAAGGGACGGGGCAGGGGCCTGGGCACGGCCGATCGGGACAGGATGCAGCGCCGCAACGGCCAGCTGACGCCCTGCACCGGAATGCGCAGAGGAGACCGCTTCCGGTCCGCAGTGCAATCGAAGGCAGTTCGCGGCGGCGCTGGACTATCGGTTGCGTCATGTAGCGGCCGGTCCAGGCCGTGAGCGGCAGGGTCGGCAAGGCTGCTCAGGCGCTCCAAGGGTTGACGAGGCGCACGCCGCACCCCTGGAAGCCGCCCACGTCACGGGTGGCGAGGAGCGAGGCGCCGCGGGCGCGTG
>CAXTUO010000745.1:0-2590 GCA_964247175.1 uncultured Acetobacteraceae bacterium
GCCCCGGTCAGCCCGTCACCTCAGCCAAGCCAACCTTTCAAAACGGGGTCTGAGTAACCGAGCGGATTACCATGGCGACCTACGAAGTGGTCAGAAAAAATGGAGAGCTAAGGTTTTGCAATTGGTCGATAAAGCTAAATGTTCCTACAAATCTATGTCACGGATTCCAGATTTCTGCGTCACCCATTCCAGAGTTTTGTGGCAGTAATTACAGATTACCTGTCACGGATTCCAGACAACCCTGTCAACTCCATTTAACTTTGTCACTTCACACAATAGCGAAAATGAACCATGGCGCGCCCTGAGGGATTCGAACCCCCGACATGCGGATTAGAAGGCCGCCGCTCTATCCAACTGAGCTAAGGGCGCGTCGCCCCCTGCATACAGCTAATGCGTCCAGTTTTCAGCCCGGCCGTAGCGGAAATTATCGGCATAGGCCTTCGGCTTGATCGGCCGGCTCGCGGGCGGCACCTCCAGGTCGTAGGCAACGCCCTTCTGCTCGGCGAACGCCACCGCGGCCTCCGCCGTGTCAAAGCGCAGGCGCACCTGACCGAGCGTGTTGCTGCTGCCCCACCAGCCCATCAGCGGGTCGTTCTTCTCGCGCTCGGTCGGCTGGTACTCCAGCACCCAGTTGCCGGCGCCGGCATGGCCGGACTGGGTGGCGGTCTTTGGGCGCTGGAAGATGCGGGCACGCATGGTGTGATCCTCGGTTTAACTGGCCTCAAACTGGTTGGTCGGGGCGCCCGGACTCGAACCGGGGGCCTCTTGTACCCAAAACAAGCGCGCTACCAGGCTGCGCCACGCCCCGGACCCGGCGGCAACGTAGGTTCCAGCCCACCGCAACGCAAGGCCGGCGCTCAGCATCATTCTGCGGAGCGTGCGCAGCAGGTAAAATGATGCGTCCTTTTAGGATGCGTTGCCGAAGATGCGCTGCTGCACCTTGTCGCCCACCCGGATGTCCAGGCGCTTCGCCGTGCCGGCCGCAAGCTCCAGCGTCGCGCGGACCGGGCCGTGGCTCTCGATGGTGGCGAGGCTGCCGGGCACGGTGTCCTCCGCCACCCGGCGGACCGTGCCGTCGGCGTTGATGAACAGCATGTCGAGCGGGCTGACCGTGTTGCGCATCCACATGCCGCTGTCGCGCGGCGCGCCCCAATCGAACAACATGCCGCCATCCGCGGGCACGCTGGGGCGGAACATCAGGCCCACCCTCTGCTGCTCCGGGGTCAGCGCCATCTCGACCTGGAAATCGTGGCGCTTGCCGTCGCGCGTCGTGATCGAGAGCGGCTCCTTGGGCAGTTCCGGCTGGGCCGTGGTCTGGGCGTCGGTGTCCGGGGAAGCAACCATCAGGGGCATCACCATCAAAAAGGCGAACAGGAAGCGGCGGTTCATGCGGGGTGCTCCGAAAGCGTCTGCTCGGCGAGCAGCTTGATGGCGTCGCGCACCGGGCCGTTTCGCGGCGCGTCGCGGATCGTGGTGAACCAATGGCCCGGCGGGTTGCGCCCGGCTGCGCGGTTGTAGGTCAGCCCGCGCAGCACGGCCTCGGCCTCCGGCGTCGTGCGGTCCGGGATGGGGATGCCGTTCAGCGTCGCCCATACTCCGGCCCAGCACCGCCCAACCGTGTACGGGTTGTAGCCGCCGCCGCCGGTGACGATCAGCCGCGGCGCCAGGTCGCGGACCGCCGCCACCACGGACCAATGCGCGTTGTTGGACAGCGACAGCCGGGCCAGCGGGTCCTCCTCCAGCGCATCGGCGCCGCATTGCAGGAAGATCGCTTGCGGCCGGTGCGCGGCGATCACCGGCAGGATCGCATGTTCGAGCAGCCAAGCCATCTCGCTGTCGTTGAATCCTTGAGGCACCGGCAGGTTGCGCGCAGCACCCCCCGCACGGTCGGAAGCGAGGCCGGTGAACGGCCACCGCCCGGCCTCGTGCACGCTGACCGTCAGCACGCGGGGGTCGTCGTGAAAGGCGTCCTGCACCCCGTCCCCATGGTGCGCGTCGATGTCGAGGTAAACGATCCGCTCCAGCCCCCGGTCGAGCCAGGCGAGGATGCCCAGCACCGGGTCGTTCAGGTAGCAGAAGCCGCTGGCGCGGTCGGGGCGCCCGTGATGCGTGCCACCGCCGGGGCAATGCACGACGCCGCCCGCCGCGGTGAGTGCTGCGGACAGCATCACGCCGCCGGCCGAGGTCATGGGGCGGCGATAGATCTCCGCATACACCGGGTTGCCCTCCGCGCCGATCCGGTAGCGGGCGCGGTCCTCGTCCGACACCGCCTGCGCCGCCTCCGCCCGCGCCAGGGCGGCGACGTAATCGGGCGCGTGGAACCGGGTCACGGCGGAAAGGTCGGCCATCGGCGCCGTGACGAACACGTCATCCGGCAGCCAGCCCATCGCCCGGCACAGATCGGTGCAGGTCGTCACCCGCGGGATCGCCAGCGGATGGGTCGGGCCGTAGGTGGAGCGCCGGTAGATCTCGCTCCCGACGTAGATCGGACGCAGCAGCGGGGACGGGAAGCGCCGCAGCGGGTCGTGCTGCACGCTCAGTCCCGTTGCGGCATGCCGTGCGGCACGACGGTGCTGACGATGCTCTGGTC
>CAXTUO010000746.1:0-2590 GCA_964247175.1 uncultured Acetobacteraceae bacterium
ACGCCAACACCGCCGCTGAGAAGTCCGCCGCCGTATCGGCTGCAAGATAATCTACGCCGTCCCTTACCTCCAGACCCTCAACGCCCAGCGATGTCGAAACGACAGGACATCCCATCGCCATGGCTTCGAACACCTTGATACGGGTGCCGCTGCCGACCCGGAGCGGAATGGCATAAACGTGGGCACAGGCGACATAGGGCCGTACGTCCTCGACAAACCCCGAGAACTCCCAAGCGAAGCCGCGCGTCCGCGCTTCCGCGATCAAGGCGTCGGGCGGGTTTCGGCCGACGATGATGGCGCGCGCCTGCGGACGGGTTTGCAGCACCAACGGCCAGACCTCCCGCATCAGGAAGCCAACGCCTTCGATGTTTGAGCGCGAATCCATGGAACCGGTGAACACCACAGTGCCTTCGGCAGACCCGAAAGCAGGGGCGTCTTCAGGCGCATGGAACGCGTAGTAGTCAACGTCCACCCCGGTCTCCACCGGCTCGACGTGCTGCAAAGCATAGGCTTCGCGCAACGCATCCGCGTCGCGTCCGGACACCGCGATCACGATATCGAAGCGGCGCAGCGTTTGGCCCTCGAACCGACGCATCTTGCGGGCCTGATCCCGCCAGATCCAACGCATGGGTCCGTCCACGACCTCGGCATGACGCGCAAAGATTTCCGCTTCAACGTTGTGGGTGAACATCAGCGACGGCATCGCGACCTGGTCTGGCAGCAGCACCGCGGCATGCGGGAAATCCACCAGGACGACATCAGGCTGTTTCGCCAACTCCTCTGCCACCAATCTCCGCCCGGCGGCGGACGCATCCGTCGCGACCGCGACCGGCAGCGTGCCAGTCAGTGCCACGGCGCGACGCAGGCGGGACATCGGCGTCTGGAGCCATGAAACAAAGCGGTCGCACAGCGCCGCCGTCTGTTCCGCGAAGCGCTCGGCCCCCGGCGTCACCGGAGATATCAACGTGATGTCGAACGCGCCGCCCTTCATGTGGCGCAGCGTGTTCGCCGTGCGGATGCGCCCACCCTGGTCAAGGGGAAACAGGAAACGGGGCGAGATGAACAGCAGCCTTGGCTTCACCAGCAAAGCCCTTGGTAGCTGATCCCTGGATGGTCCCGAACCTCGGCAAGTCCCGCCAAGTCGAGGACCCTGTGCCCGTTCAAAGCCTGAAGTAATGCCGGGCGGTCAGCGTGGCCGACATGCCCCAGGATCACCAGCCCGGCCCTTTCCAGGGCCGCCGCAGGCTCCGGAAAGAGCAGCCGCTCCAGATGCGGGATCTCGCGCTCGATGTAGGCGCGGTTGCTGCCGGTAAGCCGCGCGACCTGGACCGAGCGGTCGAAGATGCGCAGGTCGTAGCCGCGGCCCAACAAGCGCTCGG
This sequence comes from uncultured Acetobacteraceae bacterium, assembly GCA_964247175.1. Lineage (GTDB taxonomy): Bacteria > Pseudomonadota > Alphaproteobacteria > Acetobacterales > Acetobacteraceae > CAHJXG01. Next base: position 1,380 of record CAXTUO010000746.1, read on the forward strand.
CCAGGATCACGAACGGGCTTTCGCGCAGGTCGTCCGTGCCGTGCTTGAACGCCAGCCCGAACAGCGCGACAGTCTGCCGCCCATGGGCCACCACCGCCTCAAAGGTCCGCTCGATGATGGCTTGATTGCTGGGCAACACCTGGTTGAGGAACGGCGCGTCGATGTTGGCCCGGTCGGCCAGCGCCAGCAGGCTGCGGACGTCCTTGGGCAGGCAGGAGCCGCCAAACGCAAAGCCCGGCGTCAGATAGGCGGGCGAGACGTTCAGCACCCGGTCCTCGCAGAACAGCCGAAAGGCGGCCCGGGCATCCACCCCGAGCGAGGCCAGGATCGCCCCGCCCTCGTTGGCAAAGGCCAGCTTGACCGCATGATAGGCGTTGGCAAGGTACTTGACCGCCTCCGCCACGCGATACGGCGCGACGTGCACCGCGCCGCCAACGCCTGCATAGATTTCGCGCAGCACGGCTCCGTCATCCCCCGGCGCCGCGCCGATCAGCGTGTAGGGCGGCGCGTGGAAATCGCGGACCGACGAGCCTTCCCGCAGGAATTCAGGATTGGACAGGTAGCGGAAACCCGCCCCATGCCGCTTGCCGCTGGCCTGTTCCAGCATCGGGATCACCCGGTCCTCCGCCGTGCCCGGCGGCACCGTGGAGCGCATCACCACGGTGTGCACGCCGGGCTTGCCGCGCAGTTCCCGGCTGATCGAGGCCACCACCTCGTCCACCGCCCGCAGGCTGACGCTGCCGTCGGGTGCGCTCGGCGTGCCGACCGAGATGAACGACACCTCGGTGTTCGCCACGGCATCGGCGATGTCGGTGGTGGCGCGCAACCGGCCGCTGCTCACCCCTCCGGCGATCAGGCGGTCGATCTCCTCCTCCACGATCGGCGACTGCCCGCGTGCAAGCATGGCGACCTTCTCGGGCGCAATGTCCACGCCCACGACCTCATGGCCAAACGCGGCGAGGCAACCGCAGGAGACCGCGCCGACATAGCCGATGCCCAGGACCGAAATTCTCATGGGATCGAAACAAACAGTATTCTGACGCCGGCAACAAGAGCCTGGCAACGGCCATCTCGATCAGGACGCGGGAGTCAGCGTCCAGGGCGTGCCGGGTTCGCAGAAGTACGGCACCGCATTGGGCGTGCGGATGTTGGGCGCCAAGCCCATCTCGGCCCGCAGCGCGCGGAACAGCGCGCCGTGCGCCACCACCAGC
>CAXTUO010000747.1:0-2567 GCA_964247175.1 uncultured Acetobacteraceae bacterium
ATCATCGACGAGATCATCGAGACGCTGCAAACCCTGTCCCGCCGCGGCGGGGTCACGGTCGTGCTGGTCGAGCAGAACCTGAAGTTCATCGCCGAACTGTCCCAGCGTATCCTGATTATCCAAAAAGGCGCCATCACCCGCGAAACCAGCCCCGAAGCCGTGCAGGACCCGGCGCTGATCGCCGAGTTCGTCGGCATGGCGGCGTAGGAAGCCCAGTCCCCATCAACTCCCCCTCTTCATAAACTCAGGAGCCAACCATGAGCGTCGAGAAGCCGACCCTTTCCCAGTTGCAGGACATCGTGTTCGACCTGGGCATGGATCTGTCCGAGGAACGCCTGGGCATCTTTCACGCGCTGATGGACGGCGCCGTCGAATCCTACCGCGTCATCGACGCAATGCCGGACGACAAGCCGGTTGTGCGCTACCCGCGCACGCCGGGCTACCAGCCGGGGCCGGAGGAGAACGAGCACAATGCCTGGTACGTGAAAAGCGTGGTCAAGGGCGCAGAGTCCGGGCCGCTCGCCGGCAAGACCGTGGCGCTCAAGGACAACGTGTGCCTGGCCGGCGTGCCGATGATGAACGGGTCGGCGACGCTGGAAGGCTACGTGCCGGACCAGGACGCCACCATCGTCACCCGGATGCTGGACGCGGGCGCCACCATCCTGGGCAAGGCGCATTGCGAAGCGTTCTGCCTGTCGGGCGGCAGCCACACCGGGGCGCTGGGGCCGGTGCACAACCCGCGCAAGCGCGGCTTTTCCGCCGGCGGCTCGTCCTCCGGCTCCGGCGCGCTGGTGGCGTCCGGGCAGGTCGATATGGCCATCGGCGGCGACCAGGGCGGGTCGATCCGCATCCCGGCGTCGTTCTGCGGCATCTACGGCATGAAGGGCACCTGGGGCCTCGTGCCGTACACCGGGGTGATGCCGATCGAGGCGACCATCGATCACACGGGGCCGATGACCGCGACGGTGGCCGACAACGCGCTGCTGCTGGAGGTCCTGGCCGGGCCGGACGGCCTCGACCCCCGCCAGACGGGCTGCACCACCGCACGATACACGGAGGCGCTGGACCGCGGCGTGCGGGGCCTGCGGATCGGCGTGGTCACGGAAGGGTTCGGTTGGGCGAACTCCGAGCCCGGCGTGGATGCCAAGGTGCGTGCGGCGGGCGAGCGCCTGGCCGGGCTGGGCGCCACGGTGGAGGAGGTCAGCGTGCCCATGCACCGCATCGGCAAGGACGTATGGGCGCCCATCGGCAACGAGGGCCTGCAGGTGCAGATGATGCGCGGCAACGGCATGGGCTTCAACTGGAAGGGCCAGTACAACGTGGGCCTCCTGGACGCCCACGCCGCCTGGCGGGAGCGGGCGAACGACCTGTCGGACACGTTGAAGATCTGCATGTTCGTCGGCGAATATTTTACGAACACTTATCGCGGCCGGTACTACGCCAAGGCGCAGAACGTCGCCCGGCGGCTGCGCGCCGCCTACGACACCGCGCTGGCGCAGTACGACCTGCTGTTGATGCCGACCCTGCCAATCGTCGCGACGCCGCTGCCGCCAGCCGAGGGGGGCCTGGGCCTTTACGTGCAGCGGGCGTTCGAGATGATCAACAACACCGCGCCGTTCGACGTGACCGGGCACCCGGCGATGTCCGTGCCCTGCGGCATGAGCGACGGGCTGCCGGTGGGCGCCATGCTGATCGGCAAGCACTGGGACGAGAGCACGATCTACGCCGCCGCGGCCGCCTTCGAGGGCGCGGGCGACTGGAAGCGGTTCTAAAGCGCGTCCAGGAAACCCGCGAGGACCTGGTTGACCCGATCCGCTCGCTCGATGGCCAGGATGTGGGCGGCGCGCGGCAGCACCACGAGTTCCGCATCGGGGACGCGGCTGCGGATGTCCTCGCTCATGGCGGGCGGCGTGGACGGGTCGTCGGCGCCGGCGATGATCAGCGTGAGCGCGCGTATGCCGGCGTTGGACGGGCGCAGGTCCATGGCGCCGATGGCGCCGCAGCACACGGCGTAGCCGCGGGGGTCGATCTGTAAAAAGCGCTCCCGCAACGCTTCAGCCAATGGCGCGTGCTGAAAGGCGGGGGTGAACCAACGGGCCATCACCGACTCGACGATGGCGCCCATGCCCTGCTCCCGCACCAACGCTGCCCGCTCCGCCCAGCCCTGCGGCAGATAGGCGGAGGTCGCCATCAGCACGAGGCCGCGCACCCGGTCTGGTCGGGCGGCGGCGAACGCCTGCGCCGTCATGCCGCCAATAGATAGCCCGACGATGTGAGCGCGGGCGATCCCCAACGCGTCCAGCAGCCCGGCCAGGTCGTCCGCCAAGTCCTCGATCTTGACTGGCTGGTCCAGCACGGGCGAGCGGGCATGGCCGCGCGTGTCGTAGCGCAGCACCCGGTAGCGGCCGGCGAGGACGCTTGCCTGCGCGTCCCACATTTCCAGGGTTGCGCCCATCGAGTTGGAGAACGCCACGACTGGTGCACCCTCCGGTCCCGTGAGATCATAGAAGAGCTGCGTGCCGTTGGCGGCGATGAGCGGCATGGGTGAGTGCTCCCTTCAAGCGGCT
>CAXTUO010000748.1:0-2566 GCA_964247175.1 uncultured Acetobacteraceae bacterium
CAGCAGGAAGCACGCTCAGCAGCTCGCAAACCGCCCGATTTTCCGCATCCTGCTAAGAGCCCACATCTCGATACTTTGGGGAGCTATCCGGAAGCGGAGGTGATCGAGGCGATCACCGTCACCGATCCCGAACACCCGCTTTACGGACGCCGCTTTGCGTCGGCCCGGTCGGGCGCGAGCGGCTACGTCCATGTCGCCCACCGTGGCGGCACAATGCTGCGGCTTGCGGTGGCGGCGACGAGCCTGTGCCCGCTGCCCCATGACGGCGTCAGGGCCAAGCTCACCCTCGAGGCGATCCGTGACCTGCTCCGCCTCGCAGCAGAGGGTGAACGCGCATGTCCATCAGCCCCCGCGAAGTCTGGCCCAGCCTGCCCGCTGACCGGCGCGGCGTCATCCTCGACGACCTTGCCGCCCTGTTCCGGGAGATAAGCCATGACCTTGGACCTCATCACGCCGCGGCACCTGTGCCGCAAGGCGGTGATCTACATCCGCCAGTCCACGCCGCATCAGGTGCTCACCAACCAGGAAAGCCTGCGCCTGCAGTATGCGCTGCGCCGACGCGCCCATGACCTCGGCTGGAACGACGCCGACGTTGTGGTCATCGACGCCGACCTCGGCCAAAGCGGGGCCGCTGTCGAGCACCGACGCGGCTTCAAGGACCTGATTGCCCGCGTCACTTTGGGCGAGGTCGGGCTTGTTCTCAGCTACGAGGTCACCCGGCTCGCGCGGAACTGCTCGGATTGGTATCCGCTGCTCGACCTGTGCGGCTACCGGCAGTGCCTCATCGGCGACCGCGAAGGCGTCTACGATCCGGGCTCGGCCAATGGGCGCCTGCTGCTTGGCCTCAAGGGGACCATCTCCGAGGTCGAGCTGCACACGCTGCGCGGCCGCCTGACCGCCGGCCTGCTGAGCAAGGCCGAGCGCGGCGACTTGGCGCTGGCACTGCCGGCGGGGCTCGCGCGCGGTGCCCAGGGCACGGTGGCCAAGGACCCGGACCGCGCGGTGCAGGGCTGCGTGGAGTTGGTGTTCAGCAGCTTCCTCGAGCAACGCTCGGCGGCCAAGGTGATGCGCAGCCTGCGCGCCCGCGGGCTGAACCTGCCGCGACGTGAACCGTGCGGCGACATTTCCTGGACGCCGCCCACCGCGGGTGCGGTCCGCCGGATGTTGAAGAACCCCGCATACGCCGGCGCCTTCGCATACGGCCGCACTCGCTATACGAAGTCCGCCGACGGGCGGACGGTCATGACGCGCCTGCCGCAGAACGAGTGGCGGGTCGTGGTGAAGGACCGCTATCCTGCCTATGTCGATTGGCAAACCTTTGAGCGGATCCAGGCGATGCTGCGCGACAACCACGCGGAGTATCTGCGCCGCGAAACGCGCGGCACTCCCCGCAACGGCGCCGCCCTGCTGCAGGGCATTGCCTGGTGCGGCGAGTGCGGCCACAAATTGGTCGTGCAATACTGCAACGGCAATCGCTATGCCTGCACCTACCTGCAGCACACCCAGGGCGCGCCCATGTGCCAGCACCTTCCGGCCGACCCGATCGATGCGCGCGTGGTGGAGGCGTTTTTCGAGGCGGTCGCGCCGGCCGAGCTGGACGCATGGGAACAAGCCCAGGCGGCCCGGCACGACGCTGCCGGGGCGCTCGACCGCGCCGAGGCGCAGCAGGTCGAGCGGCTGCGCTACCAGGCCCTGCTGGCCGAGCGTCAGTTCAACCGGGTCGATCCCGACAACCGCCTGGTCGCCGCCGAACTGGAACGCCGCTGGGAGGTGGCCTTGCGCGACCTGCGCCAGGCCGAGGAGGCGCTGGCAAGGCGCCGCGCGGCCGGCGCCCAGCCACCCGATCTGACCGCGGCGGAGCGCGCCGACTTCTGCGCGCTCGCCCCGCGGCTGCCCGAACTTTGGCGCCAGCCCGGCGTGACCCGGGCGCACAAAAAGGCGCTGCTGCGCTGCTTGATCGACAAGGTGGTGATGCGCCGCGCGACGGACTGCGTCCAGCTGCGCGTCGTGTGGCGCGGCGGCGCGGTGACAAAGCTGGAAGTGGGGATCGCGGTCGGCGCGCTGGTCTCGCTCGCGCGCGGCGCGGAAATGGAAGCCAGGGTTCTCGACCTGGCGCGGGACGGCGTCGGGGACGCGGCGATCGCCACCTTGTTGACCCAAGAAGGTTTCCGCTCGCCGCGGCACAGCCAGGTCCTGGTCAACACGGTCGGCGCCATCCGCCGGCGGCACAGGGTTTTGCAGGCGCCGTCGCATCCGCGTTGCCTGCCGGGCTGGCTGACGGTGTCCCAACTCGCCCGGCAGCTTGGCATCCCGCGGCGCTGGATCGATCAGCGCATCCGCAGCGGCGTCATCGTCGTCGGCACTCACCCGCCCATGAAGCTGCACCTGTTCCCCGATGCTGAAGCGACCATTGCTGGGTTCCGCAGTCTCAGGGCGGGGCAGATCAACCGCTTACACTTCGACCAACTCGCATGGAAACAGGAGCATCAACGTGCGTGATCCTACGACCAAGACGGCGTGTCCGCAGCCGTCGCCGAACGTCATCCTGCAGCGGCGACCATCGTGC
>CAXTUO010000749.1:0-2560 GCA_964247175.1 uncultured Acetobacteraceae bacterium
GGTGCCATCATTCCTCCTGATAACGTCAACCTGCCTTTACGTGTAACCCGGCTCTGAACCACGCCCCGGACAGCAACCCCCCTTTTGATCGGTTGCTTTCCTCACGACATGGCACGACCGTGACGGAGATGGCAGGCTGATTGCTCGAACCGCGAGGATCGTCGGGAGCCTGGGGTCTTGCTGCCGTGCGGCCGGAGCGGAACAGTCCGCCAGATGCAATGCAGCGTCCGCCAAGGCTGAAGCGCCCGGTGCCATGGCCGTCGGACGCATGCTTATGTGTCGCCGCAGCAACGTACTATGCCCACCATTGCTGCAAGGAAAGGGCATCGTTCGCAGCCTCGCCGCGTGCCGTGTTGTCGAAGATGCACCACGCTTCGGCATCCACGGCGCGCCGGGCGATCTTCTTTCCAAGATCGGCGACGTATTCAGCTCCGTAAGCGGAGTGATAGATTTCCGGAGAGCCGTGGAGGCGATAGTACACCAAGCCCGGCCAGCCCCCGGGTGCCGCGGCGCGTGGAACGCACGCCGGGTCTGCCGCCGCGCGGGCAACCTGGAAGCGGGACAGCAGGGCATCGACCTCGTCGGTGAACCAGGTCGCATGCCGGGGCTCGCAAGCGATCAGGCCATCGAAGCGGCTGCGGAATTCGCGAAAGAACGCATGGGCCGTCTTCTCCCTGAACGACAGGCTGGGCGGCAGTTGCACGAGCAACGGGCCGAGCTTGGCGCCAAGCAGGCCTGCCTCCGCCACGAACTGCGCCAAGGGTTGCTCGGCGCCGACCAGCCGCTGCGTGTGCGTGATCTCCCTTGGCACCTTTACGGCGAACCGGAAATCCTCCGGCACGGTTCCAGCCCACCGCTGGTAAGTCTTCGGCAGGTGCGGCCGGTAGAAGGACGAGTTGATCTCCACGGCGGCGAAGCGCCGCGCATACCGCTCCAGGTGGGTGCCGGCTTGCGCGAAGGCAGCCGCGTATTGCGCCGGAATGCTCCAGCCCGCCGTTCCGATCCTCACGCTGCCGGCATACGGATCGGCATCACCCGGTCGCTCGCGCATCATCGCTGCCGAGCTCGCGCGGCTTGCCGTCCTCGTCCAGGGCGACGTAGGTGAACACGCCTTCGGTGACCTTCTCGGGGCCGCCGCCGGCGCGGCCGCGTGCCCAGGTCTCGATCCTGACGGCAACCGAGGTCCCGCCCTGGTGCTCCAGCGAGCAAAAGCAGCTCACCTCGTCCCCGACAGCGACAGGGCGCAGGAAGCGCATCGCCTCGATGCTGACCGTGGCCACCCGCCCCTGCGCCTGCTGCGCGGCGAAGGTACCACCCGCCAAATCCATCTGGGACAACGTCCAGCCGCCGAAGATGGCGCCGCTTGCGTTCGCGTCGCGCGGCATGGCGATGGTGCGCAGGTGCGGCCCGCCGGGCACATCGGGAACTTGGTCCGCCATCAATCCGCTCCGTGTCTGTCGCTTGGGGACACGGCCACAATATGGAGCACTCCGCCATCGTTGATGCAACGCGGGACGGCTGGGGACGGCGAAGCATTCGGTGTCGTCCAGCAGCGCCGAAAGGTTGACCAGGTCGGATGCAGCCATGGCGGAAGCTTCTCGCGCGGGCAGGTCAGCTGCACCCGCTCTGGCCCCCACACCGGACCTTCTCAGCCCCTATCGCCATCCCGACCTCGCCTCCCGGAACCCAACAAGAACCAGCCGCCAAATCAGGGGAGGACCATGGGTGCTGCGGCAAAGATCGGAACACCGTCGCACCCTTGGCTGAGCCGGTCAGCATCGTCAAACGTTGAACCGCGCCATGCGATGGGTCGGCCGCGCGTTGACCCTCTCTATATCGCGCGCTTGGGCCTCCGGCGTTTGCCGGGCGGCAAGGCCCGTGGAGACGAGCACGGAGGAGAGCCCTGCGCACCGTGCGCCGAGGATGTCGTGCTCGATGCTGTCGCCCACGCAGACGACACGGCTCCTCTCGGGACCGTCGCACAACCGGAGTGCATGGTCGTAGATCTCCTGGAACGGTTTGCCGAGGCGCGTCACTTGCCCGCCCAGCGCCTCGTAGAGATCGGCGATGCTGCCCGCCCCTGGCACGCTGGTTCCCTTCCAGAGCTTGTGGAGGTCCGGGTTCGTGCAGAAACAGGCAACATCCCGTTCAGCCGCCTGTCTCAGGAGCGCGGCATACTCTTCCATGGGGACGCGCTCGGCTTGGCTGCCGGCAATCAAGACAAGATCGGCATCGCAGCCGGTGTCGGCCGGCACCATGCCGAGGAGCTCGGTAAAGCCGGGCGCATCCGCGCTCGCGATGGTCAGGCAGCGCCCGCCAGGCTTTGCCGGCGATCCCGGGCGCTTGAGGATCGAGAGCCCGACGTCTCCGGACGTGACGAAGCGGTCAAAGCTCGCGCGCTCGATCCCGAGATCGACGAGGCGCCGGGCGTTGCTGTCGCCATCCTTTCCGGAGTTCGACAGGATCACGACGACCTTGTTCGCCGCCTTCAACGTTTTCAACGCCTGCGACGCGCCTTCGTAGAGTCCGTTGCTGTCCCTGAGAACACCGAACTGGTCGA
>CAXTUO010000750.1:0-2555 GCA_964247175.1 uncultured Acetobacteraceae bacterium
CAGGAAGCGGCGATGGCCGATCTGCCGAAGCTTGAGTTGGTGGCGACCATGCTTGGCCGCGACCTGTCCTCCGTTGCCCGGGCTGGCGCCACGGCGTTCGGCGCGAAGGGGGGAGGGCAGGGGGCCGCGGTGCTTTCGGTGCAGGGGCTGCGCGCCGGGCCGCGGGTGCAGCACGTGAGCCTGGAGGTCAGGGAGGGCGAGGTGGTGGGCGTCGCCGGCCTGCTGGGCGCCGGGCGTACGGAAACTGCGCGGGCGTTGTTCGGCGCGGACCCGCAGGAGGGTGGCCGGGTCACGCTGGGCGGCGAGGCGTTCGCGCCCTCGGCGCCGGGCGACGCGATCCGCGCGGGGATCGGCTTCTGCACGGAGGACCGCAAGGCCGAGGGCATCGTGCCCGAGCTTTCGGTGCGGGAGAACCTGACGCTCGCCTTGCTGCCGCGCCTCGTGCGTGCCGGGGTGGTCGATGAGGCGCGGCAGGCGGAGATCGTGGCCCGCTTTATCAAGCAGCTCGACATCCGCTGCGCCGGGCCGGAGCAGCCGGTGGGCCAGCTCAGCGGCGGCAACCAGCAGAAGGTGCTGCTGGCGCGCTGGCTGTGCACCGACCCGCGCCTGCTGATCCTGGACGAGCCGACCCGCGGCATCGACGTGGGCGCCAAGGCGGAGATCCAGGCGCTGATCCGCGCGCTGGCCGAGTCCGGCCTGGGCGTCCTGATGATCTCCTCCGAGATCGAGGAGGTGGTCGAGGGTGCGGACCGCGCCTACGTGCTGCGCGACGGGCGCACGGTGGCGGAGCTTGCCGACGCGGGCTTGAGCGAGCACTCGGTGATGGACGCCATGGCGCACGGCGCCCATGCGGGAGTGCACGCCGATGCTTGAGCGCGTGGCGGTGGCGCCGCCGCCCTTGCCCGTGCGCCGCCGGGTCACGCCGACCGAGTTCCTGGCCCGGCACGGCGCGGCCGTGGCGCTCGCGGCGCTGCTGCTGCTGGCGCTGGTGGCGACGCCGAATTTCCTGTCGCTGCGCACGCTGAACGTGAACCTCACGCAGGTCGCGGGCATCGTCATCGTGGCGCTCGGCATGACGCTGGTGGTGGCGACGGGGGGCATCGACCTGTCGGTGGGTTCGCTCATGGCGATTGCCGGCGCCTTGGCGCCGATGCTGTTCCTGGGGCAGCTCGTGCCGCTGCCCGCGCCTTGGGTGGGGGTGGCGCTGGCGCTCACGGTGCCGGTGCTGCTCACCGGGGCGCTCGGCTGGTTCAACGGCTTGCTGGTCACGCGCTACCGCATCCAGCCCATCGTCGCGACCCTGGTGCTGCTGATCGCCGGGCGCGGCATCGCCCAGGTCATCACCAACGGCAACCTGCAGGCGTTCCGCAACCCGGCGTTCCAGGTGATCGGCCTGGGTCGGCTGCTCGGCCTGCCGGTGCAGGTGTGGCTGATGGCGGCGCTGGTGCTGCTGTTCGCGTGGGTGGTGCGCCGGACGCTGTTCGGGCGGCAGGTGCTGGCGGTGGGCGGCAACGAGCGCGCGGCGCGGCTCGCCGGCATCCCGGTGGCCCGGGTGAAGCGCCGGGTGTACGTCATCAGCGGGCTGTGCGCGGGGGTCGCGGGCCTCGTGGTCATCGCGATCAACTCGGCGTCCGACGCGAACCTGGTGGGCTTGGGGATGGAGCTGGACGCCATCGCGGCCGTCGCGGTGGGCGGCACGGCGCTGTCGGGCGGGCGGGCGCGGATCGGGGGCACACTGGTGGGCGCGCTGGTGATCCAGATGGTGCGCTACATCCTGTTGGCGCTGGGCGTGCCGGACGCGGCGGCGCTGGTGGCCAAGGCCGGGCTGATCATCGGCGCGGTGTGGCTGCAGCGGCAGGGCCGCCCGGGGTGAAGGTTGTATCGCTGGCCGGGCGATACGGCGTGGTGGCAGCGCTGGCGCTGCTGGTCCTGTTCGGGGCGGCGCGCTACGACTACTTCCTGGGCGCGTTCAACGTGCTGAGCTTCCTGCGCTACAATTCCATGTTCGCGCTGGTGTCGCTCGGCATGGCGTTCGTCATCATGTCGGGCGGCATCGACCTGTCGGTGGGCGCGGTGGCGGCGCTGGGCAGCGTGGCATCGGCCTTGGCCTCGGGGCTGGGGTGGGCGCCGGGGCTGCTGGCGGGCCTGGGCGCCGGGCTGTTGGCAGGGTTGCTCAACGGGGTGTTGGTAGTGCGGCTGCGGATCGCGCCGTTCATCGCGACGCTTGCGACCATGCTGGCCGCCAACGGCTGCGCGCTGCTGCTGGCCAACAACCAAAGCGTGTCGGTCAGCTACGACACGGGCTTTACCGAGATCGGTCAGGGCGACTGGCTGGGCCTGCCGGTGCCGGCCTGGATCGCGCTCGTCGCCTACGCCGCCGGGTCGGCGGTGCTGAACTACGCGGGGCTGGGCCGCACCGTGCTTGCCACCGGAGGCGGGGAGGACGCGGCCCGGCTCATGGGGCTGCGGGTGGACCGGGCGAAATGGGCGGTGTACGCGACGAGCGGGACGCTCGCGGGCATGGCCGGCGTGATCCTGGCGGCGCAGTTCGGCGC
>CAXTUO010000751.1:0-2553 GCA_964247175.1 uncultured Acetobacteraceae bacterium
CTCGGCACGGCCGGCGAAGCGCTCGGCTATGACCGGCACCTCAAATCCAACACGAACACGCGGCGCACCCACTCGTTGTTCCGTCAGGGCAGCATGCTCTACGAACTCATCCCCACCATGCCGGACCATCGCTTACAGCCCCTGGTCGAACAGTTCGCCCGTATGCTGGCGGCACAGCCGGTCTTCCGCGAGATGTTCGGTGCTGTTTGAAAATGAGGGGAGTCCTGAGATAGGCGCCACCTTGTGCTGGAAATGCTCTGGCCACTGCGAACGGATGCGCAGACACAAGGTTGCGGCTCCGCCGCGCCAACTTTCCAGCTTAAAGCTCCGGCGCCCGTTGATGAAGCAGGCAACAGGTTCTGGACGGGAATGGAATGCAGCGGCCTCAGCCGGCGTCAGCACCGGACCATGATCGCCCAGGCTTGTCACGAGCCGGAGCTGAGTGCTGTGCCGGCTTCTTCTGCTTGGCCTTGTCACCGAATGGCGTCGGCATCGGATGCGGACGCGCCGGTTCGAGGCCTGAGCGGGTCGTAGGATGCGAGAGGCAGGTCCGGCGGCTGACCCAGCGCAACCTGCGCCAGCAAGCGTCCTGCAAAGGGGCCGATCGTCAGGCCGGACGGGCCCATGCCGTTGCCGATCACCAGCCCGCCCATCCCCGCCGCAGCGCCGAGCAGCGGCCTTGCGTCCGGGCCAAGCGGGCGAAAGCCGATCCGCGTCTCGACCACGGTGGCATGGCCCAGGCCCGGCGCCACTGCGAGCGCCTGGTTGAGCACCTCCGCCTGGCCAGCGGCGGTTACCCGGCAATCGAACCCCGCCCCTCGCTCGCGCGTCGCGCCGGCGACCACGCGGCCCCCCTCGAACGCGAGCAGGTAGTGGCTTCCGGGCGGCAGCACGACAGGCCAGCCGCCCGTTTCCACGCCCTCCATCCGCAGGTGGACGATCTGGCCCCGCTGCGGCTCGATGGCGAGGGTCAATCCCAGCGGCGCCAGCAGCGCCGGTGCCCAGGCCCCCGCAGCGAGTATGACCGCGTCCGCCTCGATGCGCTCGCCGCCGACGCATGCGCCGGTCACCTGCAAGCCGTCGGTGAGCAACCTCGCCGTTCCCCGGTGCAAAGTCCCGCCTTGCTGCTCCATCGCCCGGCATAGCGCGGCGGCCAGAAGGCGCCCGTCCACCCGGGCGCCGCCGGACACGCGGACCGCCGCGAGTTCCGGATGCAGCGGCGGAAACAAGGCCCTCGCCTGCTTTGGGCTCAGCCGCGAGACTTCGCCCGCCTCCGGCGCCCCAGCCTGCCGAGCGAGCACCAGCCCCTCGATCCTGCCCAGGTCCTTCTCGCTCCGAGAGACCGAGAGCGCTCCGACCTGGCGGAAGCCCAGCTCGTGCTCCTCGAACTCCGCCAAGCGTTGGACCAGGGTGGGAAGATAGCGCGCGCCTGCACTGGCGATGCGATACCACTCCGGATCGGCTGCCTCGGACAGCCAGGGGCAGACGATCCCGGCCCCGGCTGCAGTGGCACGGCCGTCGTGCGCCTGATCCACCAGCACGGCCTGCGCGCCGGCCAGGGCCACATGGAAAGCAGCGCTGGCCCCAAGTATGCCGGCACCGATCACGATCACCCGCATGGAGTTCTTCCCTTCTGCCGAGCGCTGGAAGCTGCAACGATCCGATCAATCGGCTTTGGTCAATGACTGTGGGGTGTTTTGGCCCAACACAGGCCTGCGCCTTCTATGGCTGACCGTCTCGCTAGTTCCCAAGCCTTGCGGCTCAAGCCGCCGACGTTCGGCATATCCGGCGCAGACTGAAGCCTGCCTGTTTCAAGTGCCCCTCCAAAACCGCAAGCGCGCCGCCTCATGCCGACATCTCTCGTGGGTATTGCTCCCGCATGAGGCTGCCCAGCCTGTTGAGCGCCAGCTGCAGCGGAATGCTCAGCCGTGGACGGCCGTGCGCCCAGCATCCACCACGGCCTGGGTCGTGATCCCGAAGCGCTCGTACACCTCGGCAATCTTTCCGGACATGCCGAAATCGCTCATGCCGACAAACCCGCCCTTGCGGCCGATGTAGCGGTCCCAGCCCATGCGCACCATCGGCATGCCGGGATGGCCGGACTTCGCCCGCTCCACCACGTCGACGGCAAGGAAGCTGATGCAGCTTGCCAGCCGGCGCAGCTCGAAGTCTTTCGGCATCGGAACCGGAGCCGCTGCGGGACGCGCATCAGGTGAAACGTCAGCGGTGCTCATTGTCGATCTCCTTGCTGGAACGGTTGCAGGACGCTTCGAAGGCGCGCGTCCCGTCATGTTGCGCTGGTCGTTTGCCGGTCCAGGGCTGGTCCAGCGTGCGCCCAACGCACGGCACATCCGCCGGCAACCTTGCTGCCTCACAGGCCAAGAGGGATGCCACTCGACCATCTGGCCTGCGTCAGCCTGTCCCGCCGTCGCTGGGCTTGTCGCTGTTTGCCCGCTTCATGAGCTCGTCGGCCGTCAGGCCGGCCGGTATCGAACCCGTCAGCGAGCCGTCGCCGGCATCCTGGTGCGCCTCGTCCGTTGGCGCACCTTGGCC
>CAXTUO010000752.1:0-2551 GCA_964247175.1 uncultured Acetobacteraceae bacterium
TCGCGCTACGGCGTGGTTGAAACGGAGGGCGACCGCGTCACGGCGTTCCGGGAACGCCCGGCGCCCGGCGCGAACCGGGACGGTTCGGCCGGCGCAAACGTGGAACGTTCCGCCGGCTCCCCCGGCCTCATCAACGGTGGCATCTATCGGCTGGACCGCCGCGTGCTGGACCGCACGGCGCCGGTGTGCTCGCTGGAGCGGGACGTGCTGCCGGGCCTGGCCCGCGACGGCCTGCTGCGCGGGACGGAAAGCGCGGGCTGGTTCATCGACATCGGCATCCCGCCCGACCTGGAGCGCGCCCAATCCGAGCTGCCCCGGCGGCTGGCCCGGCCCGCGCTGTTCCTCGACCGGGACGGGGTGTGCAACATCGACCACGGCTGGGTGGGCACGCGGGACCGGTTCGAGTGGATGCCCGGCGCCAAGGCGGCGATCCGCCTGGCCCATGCCCGCGGCTGGCACGTCTTCATCGTCACCAACCAGTCCGGCGTGGCGCGCGGCCTGTATGACGAGACGGCGGTGCAGGACCTGCACCGCTGGATGCTGGACGAAGTGCTGCAATGCGGCGGCACGATCGACGACGTGCGATACTGCCCGTTCCACCCCGAGGCCGCCGTGCCGGCCTACCGGCGCAGCAGTTCCTGGCGCAAGCCGGAGCCTGGCATGATCCTGGACCTGCTGCGCGCCTGGGAGCTTGACCCCCGGTGCTGCGCGCTGGTCGGCGATCAAGCGACCGACATGGCCGCCGCCGCCGCGGCCGGCGTCGCCGGACACCTGTTTCCCGGCGGCGACTTGGCGGAATTTGTCCGGCCCATCCTCGATGCGCACGAGGCCGGGCCGCCCGCGTGACGCCGCCCGCCGCGTCCGGCTACTGCTGTGCGCCCTGTTCCTGCGCGCCTTGGGCCGCCGCCGCGACCCGCGCGGTCAGGTCTGTTTGCGCGTCCACGAAACCGCGCAGCAGGGCGTCGGCCCGTTGCTGCTCGGCAGGGTTGAGCCGTTTGGGCGGTTCGAGGGCGGCGGTGATCAGGACCGGCGCGTAGGCGGTGCCGAACAGGCTGTCGCGGGCCTGGCGGATGCGGCCGGCCATGCCGTTTTCCGCCGGCGCACCGCTCGTCCAGCTTGCGACCGCGACGGTGCGGACCGGGCCCGTCGTGTGGATCACCGACCAGTCGCCGTTCTCGGCCTGCACCGTGGGCAACGCGCTGACGGCCGCTTCTTCGGCCGAGAGTTCGCCGGTGATGCGCCGGCGCTCCCGCACCAGGCTGTTCGCAGTGGAGCGCCGCGGGAACGCCTCGACGGTCACGACCAACGGCTGCCCTGCGCAGGACAGGGTGGTCGTGACACGCTGCGCCGGCATGGCGGGCGCCGGCGCCGGGTCGGCCGTGCAGCCCGGCGGCGGCGCAAACGTCAAGGCCTGGGTGAACAGGGCCGGCGTGACTTGGCGCGCAAGCAGCATCGCGGCGGCCGGGCCGGTGGCCAGCAGGAGGACAACTGCGGCGGCCGCCCATGCCGGCCGGGATTCCGCGGGCGTCGCGTCCGGCTGGCCGGACGGCGCCGGGTTCGGCGGGTCCTCGCGGAACGGCATCCCGCCCGCGACCAGCAGCAGCGTGACCAGGGAGAAGAACACCCAACCATAGATCACATGGTCGGCGGCCGCGGCGTTGGCACTGCCGAGGATGGCCCCGAGCACGACGATGCCCAACGCGCGGACCCCGTTGGCGAGGACCGGCACCACGACCGATGCGGCCACGAACAGCAGGCGGCGGCCCGGGCTGCGGTAGTTCAGCAGGGCGTAGAACACGCCGAACGCCACGGCCGCGATCAGGAAGCGCAGGCCGGCGCAGGCCTCCGCCACGTAGAACACGCCCGCGGAGATCTCGACCGTGAGGTCGGTGGCGTAATTCGCGATGCCGAGGACGTTCAGCCCCCGGACGATGAACCCCGCGGTGAATTGCTGCAATGCCGGCGTGATGAAGGCGCCGAACGGCACGAGGAACACCAGGAACAGCAGCGGCGCCCTAAGCGCGCGGAACAAGCGCCAGCCGAGCACCACCAGGAACAGCAGTTCCAGCGCCGCGACGGCGGCCAGTTGCCGCCCTTCCATGACGCCTAGCCGCTCGGCCAGGAACCAGACGGCCGCAATCGGCAGCGTAAGCGGCGCCAGGGCGGGCAGGGGCCGGGGCGCCAAGCCGGCCAAGGCGGCCCGGCGGTCCCAGGCGAGGTATGCTGCCATAGGGAGGATGAGGAAGCAGTGCCCGTAGGTGTCCGAGGACCGCCAAACCCCGACCGCCGCCACGCATTCCGGCAGGAACAGCAGGACCCAGGCGGCCATGCCCAGCGAAAGCCCGGCGACCGCGGGGACGGACACCGGCCGCAGGCTGGTCAGGGAGGTGGCGCTCATGCCGGGGAAGCTACCACACTCGTTTCAGTAACGGTGCAAAGGATCGCGTCCAGCTTGGCCAGCGTCTTGGGCCAGGCATAGGATTGCAGCATGGCCGCCCGCGCCGCCGCGCCCAGGCCGGGATGCGCGCCGGCCAGCATCTCCGTGATCCCG
>CAXTUO010000753.1:0-2548 GCA_964247175.1 uncultured Acetobacteraceae bacterium
AGTGGATGGGTTCTCAGTGTCGCCCCTGGATGGGTTCCTGATGTCGTTTGACACCAAAGCAAGCTGGCCCGATGCCGGGAACTGCTTGGCATGCAGCAGGACGAAGCAGCCGCAGCCGCGCCCACCCTACGTCCCGATTACCGCGCGCTGCACTTGTCCCTGACCGGGACGTCGCTGACGCTCTGCCCCGCCTGCGGCCAGGGAACCATGCTCGTCGTCGAGGTCCTGGCCCAAGCCGGCAAGCGCCGGTGGGTGTGCGACACCTCATGAGCGCCGCAGACGCCCGGTTCTGGCCCGTCAACCCGCCCTGCGTCATGGGGCGGACGGAGCCTGCTGCCCGATGGCCAGCGCGGCGGCCTCTCAGGGCCATCAGCGGGGAACTCAAGCCATCCGCCCGCCATCGTCTTGGGCCAGTCCACGCCCTGTCGGGGCGCAGCAGCGGACCACACGGCATCTCTGGGCCAACACGTCGCGCCGCAGGAACACTGACAGGCCGCATCCAAAACCCATAGCTCAGGCGGGCGGCCCGCGGTTCAGTCCAATCCGTTTTTCGCTCACCGGCGCGGAACCACCAGTGCGCGCCACGGGCAACCTCGGCCTGCCGCGCCGCCAAGCCAAAAACGCTCCGAATTACCGCGCGTGAGAAAAGCGCGGGAGCGGATCGGCGGCCGGCTGTCGCGAGGTCCTGGTTCGGAAGAATCCGTGGCTGCAGAGCGGCTTGGGCCGGGAAAAGTGCCCAGGTTCGCGACAATCTAGCCCCTGGTTCGCGATAAAGATGTCCGAGTTCGCGAGACGAGGCGGCGGCGCCAACTCCTCATGAGGCGACCAAGCCCGACACGCCCACGCGCAGCTGGCGTTGCTGCGCAGCCGCGGCAGCCCTGCTTCGGGCTACCCTGGCAACCGTCCTTCGACGAGCATCCGCCACGTATCGCTTCGCGGCATGTCGGGTCCAAGCCGCTTCCTGGCGAGCGTACTCAGCCGTAGCGGCAGCACTGCGCCGGCCTGACTGTTCCGTTTGAACCGCCGCCTCGACGGCGTGCGCCAATGCCGGCCCCCAATCGGCCGCTGCCGCGCGCAGGGCTGCCTGCTCGTCGGCAGAGCGCCACCTGACAAGCCCGGCGAGATCATTGGCAGCGGACGCTAGTCCCTGCTCCGTGCGTCGGGCCTCCCCTGCCCTCCTCGGTGCCGCACCCGCCATGGCGGCAATGATCGAGGCGATCCTGCCGAGAACCTCGTGAGCGGTCCGGGGCAGCAGGTCAGCAAGACCGCAGCGGTGTGTCCAACCAATGTCCGCCTCGCTGCAAGACGATCTTGCATCGTGCCGCCACGGGCGGAGCAGCAAGGCGGCCAGGGTGCGCACGATCGCAGCGTAGCTGCCGGACGGCACGTCAGGCCAGCACAGGGAGGTCGGAGGCGTCCCCATTGCTGCACGAAGAAGGTCTGCTTGAAGCGCCAACGCGGGCGCCGACAACACGACGTCGTATGAGGGCGCGACCTCCCCAGCATGCCGTTTCGCGGTCGCTGGTGCGCCCGCTGCCTCGACCGGTCCTCGGCAGAAATCGCAAATCAACCGCTGGCGCCCTGCCCATCGTCCGAACCTGGCCTGGTAGGACGAGCAGCCTGGGCACGCGGTGACGAGGATCGCGTGGTGCTCCGGGCAGACGACATGAAATCCAAGCCGCCATGCCGCACGCTCGTAGCTTTCTCCATAACGGCCGATGTCGTCCCGCACGCAGGCCGGACACCAGGCCAGCACCCACCTGTGCCAGCCGGCAGGATCGGGCCAACTGCCTGAGAGCAGGCGGAGCGCCCTGATCTGCGCCACTTCCAGGCGGCTCGCCCGCGCAAGGAGCGCCTCCATCTCGGCGTCCTCCTGCCAATCGAGCGCCCAAAGCCGCAGGTGTTCGACACCGTTCCCGTCCTGCAGCTGGGCAAGCAATTCGGAGGGTGCCAAGTCGTATCGCGCGCCAACGCGGGACACCCAAGACCGGACTGCCTCCCCCGGTAGCGGTCTCGGCGCGACCGGCATCGACTTGAGCATCATGCTGGCCGGGCCTGCACGACACCGCGAGGCCTGGGCCGTGTACCCCTGCGCGGTGCCGCCACACCCCGCCAGATCTCCGGATCTTCGAAGCTCGCCGCCTCGATCCTTTCCTGCCCCGTGCGGATGGCTGCGATGGCGGCACGTTCCACAGCCTTGCAGATGCCGAGGGTGACGCCGCCCGACCGTTCGGCCAACTTGGCCCGCAGCTTGGCCGAGTCCACCGGCGAAGGCCGGCGCAGCGGCAGGCTCCACACCAGGCGGCTGACGAAGTCGCGCAGATCCTCTCCGGGCGCCCAGGGTGGCAGTTCGATGTCGCTGAAGCGGCTATGCAACTGCGCGTCCGACAGCAGGGCATGCCGGGCCTCAGGCACCCCCACCCCGACCAGCGCGAGCCGAAGGTCGTTCGACAGGAACCTCAGCAGTTGCAAGAACAGCCGCTGCTGCCGAGCCGTGCCGGCCAGCACCGAGTTGATCTCGTCGATCACCAGCACCCGGGTGCCGATC
>CAXTUO010000754.1:0-2547 GCA_964247175.1 uncultured Acetobacteraceae bacterium
GACAGGTGGCTTTCCAGCAGCTCCGACCCCCAGATCTCCCATTCGCGCAGCAACTCGTCGAGCTTGTCGAGGCCGTCCGCCTCGGCGTGCCGGGCCAGCATGGTGCCGGCGGTGGGCGGCGACCCCGCGCGTCCATCGAGCTGGATGACATGCGCTTCCCGCCGGGAGAACAGTTGGTAGAGCACGGGCAGGTAGCCGATGACCACGGCGATGAAGCCGATGCCGGTGCCGGCCTCGAACACGGCGACCAGGCGCGCGCCGGCGGTGTGCGGCACCACGTCGCCGTAGCCCAGGGTGAAGAAGGTAACGCCGCTCATGTAGGCCTGCTCGGAGAAGGCCGAGGCCCCGCCGCCGGGGGCTGGACCTGGCGCCTGCAGCGACCATTCGATCAGCGCGAAGGCCAGGATCAGCGCCGTCGCCCAAAGCGCGAACAGCAGCACCATGGACAGCGCGCCGAACACGCTGAGGAACCGCTCGCGCCGCGCGCCGGCCGGCAACCGCGCGCCCAGCCGCGACCATGCGGCCCAGGTCGTGCGGAAGAACAGCCGCATGAACCGCAAGGTGCGCTGCACCCGGCGGGGCAGCAGCATGACCTCGAAGGCGTCCTGCAGGACGACGAGCAGCAGCGCGATGCCGACCAGCATCGCCAGAACGGAGGTCAAGACCCGGCACCCGGCGGCGCGCGGTCGAGCAGGCGGTAGCCGACTCCCGGCTCGGTGACGAGCAGCCGGGCCGCCACCGGGCCGAGCTTCTGGCGCAGGTGGCCGACGTACACCCGGAGGTATTGCACGTCCTCCACGTGCGCCGGCCCCCAGACCGTGTTCAGCAGGTGCCGATGCGTCAGCACCTTGCCGGAATGCCGCGCCAGCAGGGCGAGCAGGTCATACTCGCGCGGGCTGAGCTGGACCGGCGCGTTTGACGCGCTCACGACCCGGCGCGCCATGTCCACCACCAGGCCCTCGCCGTGGAACAGCTCGCTCGCCGCCGTGCCGGGGTGGGCGTGGCGCAGCGCCGCGCGGATGCGGGCCAGCAGTTCATCGAGGCCGAACGGCTTTTCCACGTAGTCGTCCGCGCCGTTGTCGAGCGCCGCAACCTTGCCGGCTTCCGCGTCGCGGGCCGACAGGATCACCACCGGCACCTGGCTGGCCGCGCGGAGCTGCGTCAGCGCGTCCTGCCCGTCCATGTCCGGCAGGCCGAGGTCCAGCAGGATCAGCGCGGGCGGGCGTGCCCGTGCAGAGGCGAGGCCGTCCGCGGCGGTGTCGGCGCGCTCCACGGCATAGCCGGTGGCTTCCAGCGCCGGGCGCAGGAAACGGTGGATCTGCGGCTCGTCGTCGATGACCAGGATGCGTGTGCGGTGCAAATGGAGGAATCCAAACGTTACACCGCAGATATGGCGGAAAGCCGCAGCACGACAATGGTTCCGGGCGAGCCGTCCCGCGCGGCGTCGGGGCGCGGGCTGATGGCCTGGATCGTGCCGCCCATCGCTTCCATCATGCCGCGGGCGATGGCGAGGCCCAGCCCGGTGCCAGGCAGGGTCCGGTCGCCGCGCCGGGCGCGGTAGAAGCTGTCGAACACGTGCGGCAGGTCGTCGGGCGGGATGCCGATGCCCTCGTCGGAAATCTCCAGCGTGACCTGGCCGCCGCCGGCGCTGCCGCGGATGCGGATGTCGGCGCCGAGCGGCGAGTAGCGGACGGCGTTGTCGAGCACGTTGACCAGAACTTGTTCCAGGAGCGCCGGGTCGGCCCGCATCGCCGGCAAGTCTGGCAGCACGTTCACCAGGACGTGCCCGGCATCCGGCACCCGGGCGATGGCCGCGTCGATGGCGTCGATGGCCTGCACCGGCTGCAAGCGCGGCGCCACCTGGCCGCTTTCCAGCCGGGTGAGGTCCATGATGTTGCCAAGGAACCGCGTCATCCGCGCCGTGTCCTCCTTGATGGAGGCGAGCAGGTCCGCGCGGGTTTCCGGCGTCAGGCGGTCCCAGGTTGAACCCAGCGTCTCGGCCGCTCCGCGTATCCCGGTGAGCGGGGTGCGCAGATCGTGGCTGAGCGAGTTCAGCAGCGCGGTACGCAGCTTCTGCGTTTCCTCCATGGCGGCGCTGCGGGCGGCCTCATGGGCGAGCTTGACCCGTTCCAGCGCGACGGCGGCCTGGTCGGCCAGCGTCGCGAGCGTCTGCGCCGCGGTCGGATCGAACCGCCCGCCTTCCATGAACACCCCGAGCACGCCCAGCAGCCCGCGCACCGTCCGCATCGGCAGGAAGCGCCATTCGGCCGAGGGCAGGGTGGCGGTGCCCCGCCCGGTTGCTTCCTGCCGCTCGCTGCACCAGCGCGCCGCCGCCCAGCTTCCGTCGTCGAGCACCGCCGCGGCCCCGGTGGATGACTCGGCGGCCGGCGGCTCCGCGGCGCGGATGGCGAGGTCCGTGCCTTCCCCGGTCAGCACCACGGCGCGCCCGGCGGCGCCGGCGGCCTGCCGGGCGATCTCCGCCATCAGCTCGGGCTCGGTGGTCGGGCCGCCCAGGGACCGGCTGAACGCGCTGATGCGGCGGAGGCC
>CAXTUO010000755.1:0-2546 GCA_964247175.1 uncultured Acetobacteraceae bacterium
TGACCCTCACCTCGCTGCCCGCAGGAGCCGTCGCGGCGGGCCGGGCCGGCCGGGCAACAAGGGCCGGCGGCCCCGGCAGACGCGGCGCCCCCCGGCCCGGCCGAGCCGCCAACCGCATCCCACGACGAGCTGACGCAGGTGCTCAGCCCGGCGGCCGTCGCCGACCGGCTCCAGCGGTCGATCGAGAACGTGCGGGCGCCGGGCGGGTGCGCGCTGCTGCACCTGGAGCTCGACGGGTTCCAACAGGTGCGGGAGGCCCGAGGCCAGGCGGTTGGCGACCTGCTGCTGATCGAGGCGGCGCAGCGGCTGCGCGGCGGGCTGCGCGGGACGGACACGGTGGGGCGCATGGGGGAAAGCGCCTTCGCGGTGGTGCTGCCCGGCGTCGGCGGGGCGGAGCAGGCCCGTCGCTCGGCCCTGCGCCTCGCAGCGGCGGTGCGGGAACCGTACGTGATGGTGGGCGTGACCAGCCGGATCGACGTGTCGGTCGGCGTGGCGTTGTTCCCAGTGGATGGGGAGAGTGCCGCGGCGCTGCAGCAGCAGGCGCGGGGCGCGCTGGACCGGGCAAAGGCCGGCGGGCGCGGCGCGGTCGTCCTATGCGAGTCGCCCGCGGCGGCGGCGGACGCGCGGCTGATGGAAGAGGACCTGCAGCACGCGCTGGAGCTGGAGCAGTTCGAGATGGCCTACCAGCCGGTGTTCGGCGCGCGCAGCGGCGTGCCGGTGGCGTACGAGGCGCAGGTCGGCTGGCGGCACCCGGCGCGCGGGCTGGTGTCCGCTTCGGTGTTCATGCCGGTCTGCGAGCGGTCCGGGATGATGGAGAAGCTCGGCCGCTGGATGCTGCACGCCGCCTGCACGGAGGCGGCGACCTGGGCGGTGCCGGTGCGGCTGGCGATCAACCTGGAGGGCGCGCAGTTCCGCCGGGGCGACCTGGAGCACCTGGTGCTGGAAACGCTGCACCGGTCGGGCCTGGCGGCGGACCGCCTGGACCTGGAGGTGACGGAGGCGGTGCTGCTGGAGCATTCGCAGCAGGTGCTGGCGGCGATGCTGCCGCTGCGGACGCTTGGGGTGCGGCTGGTGGTGGACGACTTCTACCAGGCGGCGGCGTTGCAGCGGTTCCGCGACGCGGCGGTGCAGCAGGTCAAGCTCGGCCGGGACGCCGTGGGGTCGATGCTCACCGACCCCGCCGCCATGGGCGTCGTGCGCTCGGTGCTCGGCATGGCGGCCGAGATGGGGATCGAGGCGGCGGCGGAGGGCGTGGAGGAGCCGGCGCAGCGCGACATGCTGGCGCAGCTGGGGTGCGGGCCGATGCAGGGCGGGCTGCTGGGCCCGCCGCAATCGCCGGAGCGGACGCGGCAGTACCTGTGGCAGGCGACGCGGCGGATCGAGGGGGGGTCGGTGCTGATCGGGGCGGGGTAGGCGCAGCGGACGCTCAACAGCGTCGGCACTCGGGCTGCAGCCAACCCTGCCCAAGCAGGCTTCCCGGTATGTTCCGGGTTGCTGCGTATTCGATTGGAAGTCGGCCTGGCCCGGCGTCGTCCCTGGTGCGCCCTCCACTCACCTGCTGCTGGCTGTAGGATGCGGGCGCCGCCGTGGCACCGGCGCAAGGACACGCCGATGCCGCCGCGTGCGTCCCTACTCCGCCCCCCGCTGCGCCAGCCGCGCGTCCTTGCGCGCCGACCCGGCGCTGCTGCCGACCCAATAGCCCACCACGTTGGTCGCCATCGCCGCCAGCGTGCCGAGCAGCACGTTCAGCATGGCGTACGACCCCTCCTGCACCGCGAACCCGGCCTGCGCCGTCCACGTCGCCGGGTCGTCCGCGTCCGCCAGCAGCATCAGGCTGCACCCCTGCCCGCGCAGCGCATACATCCCGGCCCGCGGCAGCCCGTCCTGCCCCACCAGCGTCTGCGCCGAAACGCCCGCCGCCCCGTCCGACCCGTTCAGCAAGGTCTGGCCCGAGATGTACATGGGCGCCGTCCCCGTCGCCTGCCCAAGGCTCGCGACGCACAACTGGCTCGGCCCCCGCAGCGCCCCGATCCCCTGGTTCACCGCGTTGACCAGGTTCTGCCAGAACGCCTGCGGGCTCGGCGCCTGGAGGTTGTCGAAGCTCTCCGCCACCTGCCCCGCGATCCCAAGCGTCAGCCGCAGCGTCCCCGCCGCCGACCCGGCCCCCAGCGTGATCCCGATGGCGTTGCCCAGGGACCCCGCATACCGCGCCGTGAGCAAGACCGGATACGCCCCGTTCGCATAGGCGATGGCATAGCTCGCCGCGGTCTCCGACCCGTCGCTCACCCGCACGCAGCGGAAGGACTGCGCCCCCTGCTGCACCGCGGTCGCCACCTGCGTCCCCATGTCGAACCGCCGCGCCTGGATCGGCCCGAAGGCGCGGGCGTAGTCCGCCATGGTGGACACGATCACCGGCTGGTTCACCGGCCCCCAGCCCGCCGAGCCGACCACGCCGATGACGTTGGTCGGCACCCCGTTCAGCACCAGGTTCTGCGGCGGCACCACCTGAACGTACAGGTCCGGCACCACCAGCGCCGTCGTGTTCA
>CAXTUO010000756.1:0-2545 GCA_964247175.1 uncultured Acetobacteraceae bacterium
TTCACGTACCAGCCGCGCACGTCGGGAAGGGTCGCGAGACGCCGGGTCAGCTCCGCCTCGATCTGCTTCTGGCTGCGGGCGCGGGTTTCCTTGAGCTGGAGGTTCACGATCATCTTGGCCCGGCGGATTTCCTTGCCCGCGCCTGTGGGCGTGGTGCCGCCCACGACGAACACCGTCGTCACCTCCGGCACCTGCCGGAACTCGGCGGCGATGCGGTCCGTCGCCGCCCTGGTGTCCGCAAGCGTGGATCCCGGCGGCAGCTCGATGGACAGCACCACGCGGCTCTGGTCCTCCGGCGGGATGAAGCCGGTGGGCAGCAGGGTCGTGGACCAGATCGACACGCCGAACGCCAAGAGGCCGGCCAGCAGGGTCAGGCTGCGCCAGCGCAGCGTCGCCGCCAGGAAGCGCGTGTAGGCGCGCATGACCCAGCCGTCCTGCTCGTCATGGGCAGCCACCGGGCGCATCAGGTAGGCGGCCATCAGCGGCGTGATCAGCCGGGCCACCAGCAGGGAGGTCAGCACCGCCGCCGAAACCGTCAGGCCGAACTGCTTGAAGAACTGCCCAGCGATGCCGCCCATGAAGCTCACGGGGGAGAACACGGCGACGATGGTGAGGGTGATGGCGATCACCGCGAGGCCGATCTCGTCCGCCGCCTCCACCGCCGCCTCGAACGGGCGCTTGCCCATCCGCATGTGGCGGACGATGTTCTCGATCTCCACGATGGCGTCGTCCACCAGGATGCCGGTGACGAGGGTGATCGCCAGCAGGCTGACGAAGTTCAGCGTGAAGCCCATCGCCAGCATGGCGGCGAAGGCCGGGATAATGGACAGCGGCAGGGCGACGGCGACCAGCATCGTCGCGCGCCAGTTGCGCAGGAACACCAGCACCACGACCGTCGCCAGCGCCGCGCCCTCGATCAGCCCGTGCATGGCCGACAGGTAGCTGCCGCGGGCGGTCCGCACGCCGTCGTCGATCAGGGCGTACGTCACCTCCGGATGCGCGGCCGAGAGCTTGGCCAGGCGTGCGGAAACGGCGTTGCCCACATCGACCTCGCTGGCGCCTTTCGCCCGGTAGATTTCGAACGACACCACGGGCGTTTCGCCGTTCAGCCGGGCGAAGTCCCGCGGCTCCTCGAAGGCGTCCTCCACCTGCGCCACGTCGGACAAGCGCAGCTCCCGCCCGCCGGGCAGCACCAGGCGGGTGTCCCGCAACTGCTGCAGGCTGCGCGCGCCGGCCAGGGTGCGGATGGCCTGCTCCTGCGCGCCCACCTCGCCGCGCCCGCCCGACAGGTCGGCGCTGGTGGCGCGGAGCTGGCTGTTCACGTCGCCCGCGGTGATGCCGAGCGCCGCCAGCCGGTCGGCGTCGAGGCTCACGCGGATTTCCCGCGTCACGCCGCCGATCCGCTCCACCCGGCCCACGCCCCGCGCCCCTTGCAGGTCGCGCAGCACGGTGTCGTCCACGAACCAGGACAGCCCTTCCAGCGTCAGGCCGGGGGCGGAAGCGGCGTAGGTTTGGATGCTTTGCCCGGCGATCTCGATGCGCTCGATGATCGGCTCGTCGATGCCGCGCGGCAGGTCGGCGCGGATCTTGGACACGGCGTCCCGCACGTCGTTCAGCGCGCGGTCGCTGCTCACCTCCAGCCGGAACTCGATGGCGGTCAGGCTGGTGCCGTCGGTCACGGTGGACAGCAGGTGCTTCACCCCCGTGACGGCGGCGACGGCGTCCTCGATCTTCTTCGTGACCTGAGATTCCAGCTCGCCGGGCGCGGCGCCGGGCTGGGTGACGGTGACGGAGATGACGGGCACGTCGATGTTGGGCGTGCGGGTGATCGGCAGCATGTTGAAGCCGACCAGGCCCAGCAGCGTCAGCACCGCGAACAGCACGAGCGGCGGAATCGGGTTGCGGATGGCCGCGCCCGAGATGTTGAACGCCACGGTCAGCTTCCCCCGGCCGCAGCGCCCGGCTGCACGGGCGTCACCCGGTCGCCGCCGCGGATAAAAGTGCCGGACACCGACACCACGGCCTCCCCTTCGCGCAGCCCGTCCTGGATTTCAGCGAGCGCCCCGTTGCGCAGGCCGACCTGCACGCGCCGGGTTTCCACCAGCCCGTTTCGCACCACCTGCACCACCGCGCCGTCGGGCTGGAACAGCACGGCGGATAGCGGGGCCAGCACGCCGTCGCGACGCGCCACCTCGACCTCCGCCCGCGCGAAGCTGCCGATCACCAGCGGGCCGTCGCCATCGACCGCCACCCGCACGCGGCCCAGCCTTGTGGTGCGGCTCACCTCGGGCGAAACCAGGCGCACCCGGCCGGCGCGCGGGCCGCCTGCGGCATCGATGCGGGCGGGCTGGCCGGGGCGCAGCTTGGCGAGCGAGGTTTCCGGCACGTCGGCTTCCAGCTCGATGGCGTCGTCCCTGATGATACGGAACAGCGGGTCGCCCGCCCCCGCGACTACGGCGCCGAGCCGCGCCGTGCGGCGGCTGACCACGCCTGCGACCGGGGCGCGCAGCTCGGTGCGGGCCAGGCGGACCAGCAGCTCCCGCCG
>CAXTUO010000757.1:0-2544 GCA_964247175.1 uncultured Acetobacteraceae bacterium
TCCCGCAACAGGCTGTGCGCGGCCTCGATGTGGCTGCCGAGGCGGTCGAGCTCCTCCCGCACGTCGGAGCGGCTGGCCAGCAGCGCGACCTCCTGGGCGATCCGGTCTTCCGGCAAACCGGGCTGGTCGCGGATCAGGGCGGCCAAGGTTTCCACCGTGCGGGCGCGCTGCAGCGCGGGCTGCTCAGCCGCTTCCCGCCCGGCCGTGGCAAGCAGGGCCGCAACCTCGTCCAATTGCAGGCCCAGCAGGGCTGCAAGCCGCGCGCCTTCGGCCTGCCGGGAGGCCGCCAGCGCCGCCAGGGCCGAGGCAAACCCGGCGCGCACGGCGGCAATCTGCGCCGCGGTCCAGCCATCATCGGCCGCGGCGGCAGGCCGCAAAACGCCAGGGAGCGCCAGCAGCGCCTCCGCCCGCGGGACAGGCGCACCGGGAATGCGCGCGGCCAGGTCGAGGGCAAGGCGCAGCAGCTCGTCGAGCACCACCGGGTCCACCGCCAGGCGGGCGCGGTCATCGCGCTTGGCCGTCAGGTTCGCGGTCACGTTGCCCCGACGGAGCGCCCGCCCGGCTTCCTCCCGCAAGGCGGGTTCCAGGGCATCGAGGCCCGGCGGCAAGCGCAGCTTCAGGTCGAGGCCGCGGCCGTTCACGCTGCGAAGCTCCCACGCCCAGGCGACCCCCTCCGCCACCCCGTCCGTCCGGGCAAAGCCGGTCATGGATGCCAAAGCGGGGGACGCCGAGGCGGGCGGGACAGGTTGCGGCTCGCTCATGCGCACACCGCCTAATGCTCCGTGGGCGCCGGCGCCGCGGCGGCCGCCTGCCGCGCCCGCTCCACCCCGCGCCAGCGCGCCACGTTGCGCTGATGCTCCTCCAGCGTCTTCGCGAACACATGCCCGCCGGACCCATCGGCCACGAAGAACAGGTCGTCCGTGTCCGCCGGCTGCAGGACGGCGCGGATCGAGCCGAGGCCGGGCATGCTGATCGGCCCCGGCGGCAGGCCGTTGACCTTATACGTGTTGTAGGGGTCGGGCCGCTCCAGCTCCGCCCGCGTCAGGCCGTGTTCCAGCACCCCGGCGCCGCCGCTCGCGCCGTACACCACGGTGGGATCGGATTGCAGCTTCATGTGGCGGCGCAGCCGGTTCAGGAACACCGCGGCGACCCGGGGGCGCTCCTCGGGTTTGGCGGTTTCCCGCTCGACGATGCTGGCCAGGATCAGGGCGTCGCGCGGCGAGTCCAGCGGCACGGCGGCGTTGCGGGCGGCCCAGTTGCGTTCAAGCGCCCGGTCCATGGCAGCCCGGCCCCGCTCGATCAGCGCGGCGCGCAGGGTGCCGCGCTCATAGGCGTAGGTTTCCGGCAGCAGGCGGCCCTCCTCGGGCACGGCGGGATCGCCCTCCAGCGCCGGGGCGCGGTCGATCAAGAGCGCCACCTGCGTCGCCGTCAGCCCCTCGGGGATGGTCAGGCGGTGCTGCACCGGGCGGGCGGTGCGCAACACGGCGAGAACCTGGCGCAGGCTGGCCGCAGCCGGGAACTCCAGCTCGCCGGCGTGGACGGCGCCCTGGCCCCGCGTCGCCATCGCGGCAAGGCGCAGGGCGGAGGCGCTGCGGACCACGCCCTCCTGCGCCAAGGTGTCGGCCACCTGGTCAAGGCCACCGCGCGGCACCAGCACGACGTTGCCGGCCGGCAGCGGGCCGGGTTCGTCGTAAACCCAAAAGGCGTAGGCCGCGGTCCCGCCCAGCACCATCATCAGCAGCCCGGCGATCAACAGGAACGAGCGCATTCCGCCCCGCCCGCGTCAGGCCGCCCGCTTGAACAGGATGCTGGCGTTGGTGCCGCCGAAGCCGAAGCTGTTGGACAGCGCCACGTCCACCCGGCGCTCCTGCGCCACCAGCGGCACCCGGTCGATCACGCTGTCCCGGCTCGGCTCCTCCAGGTTGAGCGTCGGCGGCACCACGCTGTCGCGGATCGCCAACAGGGAGAAGATCGACTCGATCGCCCCGGCCGCGCCCAGCAGATGCCCGGTGGCGGACTTGGTGGAGGACATGGCAAGGCCCTTC
This sequence comes from uncultured Acetobacteraceae bacterium, assembly GCA_964247175.1. Classification (GTDB taxonomy): domain Bacteria; phylum Pseudomonadota; class Alphaproteobacteria; order Acetobacterales; family Acetobacteraceae; genus CAHJXG01. The sequence goes on from CAXTUO010000757.1 coordinate 2,046, forward strand.
GCGGCGTCGCCGAAGAACCGCTCGACCGCTTCCAGCTCCAGGTCGTCGCCCAAGGGCGTGCTGGTGCCGTGCGCGTTCACGTACTGCACGTCGCCCGGCTGCGCGCCGCCGTTGCGGAAGGCGTTCTGCATGGCGCGGAAGGCGCCCTCGTGCCCGTCCGCGGGGGCGGTGATGTGGTGGGCGTCGCCGGACATGCCGTAGCCGCCGACCTCGCCGTAGATCTTGGCGCCGCGGGCGCGGGCGTGCTCCAGCTCCTCCAGCACCAGGACCCCGGCGCCCTCCCCCATCACGAAGCCGTCGCGGTCGCGGTCCCAGGGGCGGGACGCCGCGGCGGCCCGGTCGTTGAACGCGGTGGACAGGGCGCGGCTGGCGCAGAACCCGGCCATGCCGAGCGCGTTCACCGCGGCCTCCGCGCCGCCCGCCACCATCACGTCGGCGTCGCCGAGGCCGATCAGCCGGGCGGCGTCGCCGATGGCGTGCACCCCGGTGGCGCAGGCGG
>CAXTUO010000758.1:0-2538 GCA_964247175.1 uncultured Acetobacteraceae bacterium
GCCCACGGCCGACGCCGCGTTGTCCCCGGCGCCGCCCGCCACCACCACGCGCCGGCCTGCCAGCCCCCAGGCCGCCGCCAACTCCGGGCGCAGCAGGCCGGACACCGCGGACCCCTCGACCAGCCGCGGCATGTGCCGGCGTTCCAGGCCGGACGCCGCCAGCAGCTCGTCGTCCCAGTCGCGCGCCGCGATGTCGAGCCACAGCGTGCCGGAAGCGTCCGACATCTCGCCCACCCGCTCCCCGGTCAGGCACAGCCGCACGTAGTCCTTGGGCAGCAGCACCGTGCCGAGCCGGGCGAACACGTCCGGCTCGTGCCGCTGCACCCACAGCAGCTTCGGCGCGGTAAAGCCCGGCATCGCCCGGTTGCAGGCGCGGGTGCGGAAATCCGGCACGCGGCGCTCCAGCTCGGCGCACTCGGCGCCGGCGCGTCCGTCGTTCCACAGGATGGCGGGGCGCAGCACGGCGCCGGCGGCGTCCAGCAGCACCGCGCCGTGCATCTGCCCCGACAGCCCGATGCCGTCGAGGCCGGCCCAGGCGCCCGGCGCCCCCGCGCGGACCTGCGCCACCGCATCCTCCGTCGCGCGCCACCAATCGGCCGGGTCCTGCTCGGACCACAGCGGCTGCGGGCGCTGCACCTCCAAGGGCGCCGACGCTTCCGCCAGCACGGCTTGCGCGTCGTCGATCAGCAGCGCCTTGACCGACGAGGTGCCGGCGTCGATGCCGAGCCAGCTCATGCCCGCGCCGCTTCTGGATTGGTCATTCTTGCTCCCGGTGGTCCTGATGCCAGCGCGCCGGACCGGCCGTGACGCTATGGTTGCAGGATGCGGAACGCAAGTGCCCGCGGGGTGCAGAAACGCTCTCCCGGCGCCATGCGGGTTCAGCTATGATGGCCTGAATGCCGGCAAGCTGGAACCGCCGGACCATTGAGGAAGGAAACGGAGATGATGCTCACCCGTCGAGGTTTTGCCGCGGGCGCCGCGCTGCTGCCGCTGGCCGGCGCCGCCCAGGCGCAGGCCGCAGGCGCGGTCGATGCAAGCAAGGTGTCCAAGGACCTGAGCCAGAAGGCGGCAGGCAAGAAATGGCAGATCGCGACCGTGGTGAAGGTGGACGGCATCGCCTGGTTCGACCGCATGCGCGCGGGCGTGGAGCAGTTCGGCCGCGACACCGGGCACGACGCCTGGATGGTCGGGCCGAGCCAGGCCGACGCCGCCGCCCAGGTGCAGCTGGTGGAGAACCTGATCGGCCAGGGCGTGGACGCCATCTGCATCGTGCCGTTCTCCATCGAAGCGGTGGAGCCGGTGCTGAAAAAGGCGCGCGACCGCGGCATCGTCGTCGTGGCGCACGAGGCCAGCAACCTGGTGAATGCCGACCTCATCATCGAGGCGTTCGACAACCGGGCCTACGGCGCCAAGCTGATGCAGGAGCTTGGCCAACGCACCGGCGGCCAAGGCAAGTACGTGGCGACGGTCGGCAGCCTCACCAGCCAGTCGCACATGGAATGGATCGACGGCGCGGTGGCCTACCAGAAGGAGCACTTCCCGCAGATGCAGGAGGCGGTGCGCCGGGTCGAAAGCTACGACGACGCGGAGGTCGCCTACAACAAGCTGAAGGAGGTGCTGACCGCGCATCCGGACCTGCGCGGCATCGTCGGCGCGCCGATGCCCGCCAGCGCCGGGGCCGGCCGCTTGATCGCGGAGCGCGGCGCCAAGGGGAAGATACAGTTCAGCGGCACCGGGCTGGTGTCCGTCGCCGGGCAGTACCTGCGGGACGGCGACATCCAGTACATCCAGTTCTGGGACCCGGCGGTGGCCGGCTACGCCATGTCCGTGCTGGCGGCGATGCGGCTCCGCGGCCACAACGCGGAGATCAAGGCGGGGCTGGACCTCGGGCTGGACGGCTACCACAGCCTGCTGGCGCCCGACCCGGCGCGTCCGGGGCTGCTGTACGGCGCGGGCTGGGTCGGCGTGACCAAGGAGAACATGAGCCAGTATAATTTCTGATACGCCGCCCGTCCTGGCGCTGCGAACCGTGTCCAAGCGGTTCGGCGGTGTGCAGGCGCTGGACCAGGTGTCGTTCGCGATCGCGCCCGGCGAGGTCCGCTGCCTCGCCGGCGAGAACGGGTCGGGCAAGAGCACCGTCATCAAGATCCTGAGCGGCGTGCACCGGGCGGACAGCGGGGAGGTTTCCCTGGCCGGCACGTCGCGCGCGGCCTTGACCCCGCGGGAGGCCATCGCCGCCGGGGTGCAGGTGATCTACCAGGACTTCTCCCTGTTCCCGAACCTTTCGGTAGCCGAGAACCTGGCGGCCGGGCAGGACCTGGGCAGCCGGCGCTGGCTGCTGAGCCGCCGCCGGGCACGCCGCGCCGTGGCGGAGGCGTCCGCGCGCTTGGGCGTGGCGCTCGACCCGGACGCGGAGGTGGGCGGCCTCCCGGTCGCGGGCCGGCAACTGGTCGCTATCGCCCGCGCCCTCTTGGCCGACGTGCGCCAGCTGGTGATGGACGAGCCGACCACGGCGCTGACCCACCAGGAGGTTGCCCG
>CAXTUO010000759.1:0-2532 GCA_964247175.1 uncultured Acetobacteraceae bacterium
CATGGCGGCGGCCAGCGTGGACCTGCCGACCGTCGTGGTCCCGGTCGGCCCCATGGTCGTCGGCCACCACAAGGGGGAGGTGCTCGGCGCCTGCACCGATTGCCGCCGGCTGTGGAGCGCCCACCGCGCCGGCACGGTGGATGCGGCGGAGATCGAGGTGGTCGAGGGCCGGCTCGCTCCCTCCGTCGGCACCTGCATGGTGATGGGCACGGCGAGCACCATGGCCTGCGTCACCGAGGCGCTCGGCCTGGCCCTGCCGATGGCGGCCACGATCCCGGCCCCCCATGCCGAGCGCGTGCGCCTCGCCGAGGCCAGCGGGCGGCGCGCGGCCGAGATGGCCAAGGCCGGCGGGCCGCGCCCGAGCGAACTGCTCACGCCCTCGGCCTTCCGCAACGCGCAGGTGGTGCTGCAAGCCATCGGCGGCTCGACCAACGGGCTGATCCACCTGACCGCCATCGCGAACCGGACGCCGCACCGGATCGACATGGACGCCTTCGACGCGCTGGGGCGCGAGGTCCCGGTGCTCGTGGACCTGAAGCCGTCCGGCGACCATTACATGGAGCATTTCCACCATGCCGGCGGGGTGCCGCGGCTGCTGGCGGAACTGGGCGGCCTGATCGACGGGGACGCGCGCACGGTGGGCGGCGGGACGCTGCGCGACGTGGCGGCGGCGGCCGAGCTTGTGCCGGGCCAGACCGTCATCCGGCCGCGGCACGAGCCGATCAAGCCGGTGGGCGCGATGGCGGTGCTGCACGGCAACCTCGCGCCGCGCGGGGCGGTGATCAAGTACTCCGCGGCGACGCCGCGCCTGTTGCAGCACACCGGGCGGGCCGTGGTGTTCGACTCGATCCCCGACATGGCCGCACGGATCGACGACCCGGCGCTCGACGTGCGGCCGGACGACGTGCTGGTGCTGCGCAACGCCGGCCCGAAGGGCGCGCCGGGGATGCCGGAAGCGGGCTACCTGCCGATCCCGAAGCAGCTTGGCCGGCAGGGCGTGAAAGACATGGTGCGCATCTCGGACGCCCGGATGAGCGGCACCGCCTTCGGCACCATCGTGCTGCACATCACGCCGGAGTCAGCCGTGGGCGGCCCGCTGGCCTTGGTGCAGTCGGGCGACCAGATCCGGCTCGATGTCGCCGGGCGCCGGATCGACCTATTGGTGGACGATGAGGAGTTGGCCCGGCGGCAAGCCCTGCTCGCGCCGCCACCCCGGCCGGACTGGGCGCGGCGGGGCTACGCCTCGCTGTTCCATGACACGGTGCTGCAAGCCGACGAGGGCTGCGACTTCGACTTCATGCGCCGGGCTCCGCCCGGCTGAGGCCGTCACATCGTCGCCCCGATCATCCACGGCGCGAACTCCGCCCCGCCCGCGTCGAACGACTCGCTCTTGGTGCGCTCCCCGCTCGCCGTGCGGATCATGGTCTCGAAGATGCGCTGGCCGCACTCCTGAACCGTTTCCTCGCCGTCCAGGATCGTGCCGCAGTTGATGTCCATGTCGTCTTCCATGCGCCGGAACATCGGCGTGTTGGTCGCGAGCTTGATGGACGGCGCGGGCTTGCAGCCGAACACGCTGCCGCGCCCGGTGGTGAAGCACACGAGGTTGGCGCCGCCCGCCACCTGGCCCGTCGCCGCCACCGGGTCGTAGCCCGGCGTGTCCATGAACACGAAGCCGCGCGCCGTCACCGGCTCGGCGTAGCGCACGACATCCACGAGGTTGGTGGTGCCGGCCTTGGCCATGGCGCCGAGCGACTTTTCCAGGATGGTGGTGAGGCCGCCGGCCTTGTTGCCGGGGCTGGGGTTGGCGTTCATCTCGGCGCTTTCCCGCGCCGTGTACTCCTCCCACCAACGCATCAGGCCGACCAGCTTCTCGCCGACTTCCTGGCTCACCGCGCGCCGGGTCAGCAGGTGCTCGGCGCCGTAGGTTTCGGGCGTTTCCGACAGGATCACGGTGCCGCCGTGGCGCACCAGCAGGTCACTGGCCGCGCCCAGTGCCGGGTTGGCCGACACGCCGGAATACCCGTCGGAGCCGCCGCATTGCAGCGCCACCGTGAGTTCGCTGACCGGCACCGGCTCACGACGCACCTCGTTGCTTTCGGCCAGCACCTCGTGCACGAAGGCGACCGCGGCCTCCACCGTTTTGCGGGTGCCGCCCATGGTCTGGATGTCCATGTTGCGGACGCGCCCGGCCAGGCGCTGCTCTTCCAGCAGCCCGGCGATCTGGTTCACCTCGGAACCGAGGCCCAGCACCACGACGTGGCTGAAGTTCACGTGCCGCGCGTAGCCCGCGAGCGTGCGGCGCAACAGGCGCAGCGGCTCCCCGTCCGTCATGCCGCACCCGGTCTTGTGCGTCAGCGCCACCACGCCATCGACGTTCGGATACGCCGCCAGCGGGTCGTGCCCGGTGAACGGGTTGCGCTTGAACACGTCCGCCACCAGCCCGGCGACATGCGCGCTGCAGTTCACCGAGGTCAGGATGCCGATGTAGTTCCGCGTGGCGACCCGGCCGTCCGGGCGGCGGATGCCGGAAAA
>CAXTUO010000760.1:0-2531 GCA_964247175.1 uncultured Acetobacteraceae bacterium
GGATGCCGGACCTGCCCGGCCTGATGCGCGCCGCGCGCCAGGCGGCCGAGGCGCGGGGGCTGCGCCTGGCGCTCGCGCTGCCGAACCTGGTGCGGGTACGCCGCGCGGCGCTGGTGCAGGCGGAGCTGCGCATGCCCAATCCGAATGGGGTGGCGGCGATGCGCCGGGCCGCGGTGACATTGGCGGCGTCGCGGCTGGGGGGCGTGCTGCGCCAGGTGGTGGCGAGGCAGCAAGGGCGCGCCGGGGCCGTCCTGGGCCGGCTGTCCCCGGCGCCGCTGCAAGGCAGCCTGCGGGAATCGCGTGCGCGGCTGGCCGGGGCGGCGGCGCGGCTTGATTCCGTGTCGGTCGAGACCGTGCTGGCGCGCGGCTATGCCTTGGTGCTGGACGGGTCCGGCCAGGCGGTCACGTCGGCGGCGCGGGTGGCGCCGGGACAAAGGCTGCGGCTGCGGTTCGAGGACGGTGAGGTGGCGGCCAGTGCGGACCGGCCAGGACAGAAAGCATCGCCGGCCTGAAGATAATCCCCGGGCCTGCTTTACATTCGGGCGGCGATGGCCCATGTCAGCATCGGCGCTTTTCGTGTTGGGCCAGCCAGTCTTTGGATTGATGCTTGTTGAACCCTTTGCCGGGTCCGCAGCTATTCCGGTGCTCCCCTGATCTAAAAGTAATTCGGCCTGCACCGTGCGGGTCGCCGTGCCTATGGAGAGCATACTATGGCAGTCGGAACGGTTAAGTGGTTCAACGCCCAGAAGGGCTTCGGTTTCATTCAGCCGGATGACGGCAGCAAGGACGTGTTCGTGCACATCTCTGCGGTCGAGCGCGCCGGCATGGGTTCGTTGAACGAGGGCCAGAAGCTGAGCTTCGAGCTCGAGCGCGGCCAGCAGGGCAAGACCTCGGCAGTCAACCTGCAAGCAGCATAGCTGTAACCCTAGAGCTGTCCTTGTGACAGCGGCCGGAGGCGACCGACATGGCAGCTCATAAGTTCGCTTCCGGCCAGAAGGTGGAGTTCTCCCCCAGCGCGTTCGATGGCAACGCGCCGCGGGGGAGCTACACCGTGGTGCGGCAGATGCCCAGCGAAACCCGGGACTTGCAGTACCGCATCAAGAACGCCCACGATGGCCATGAACGCGTCGTGCGGGAAAGCCAGCTCGGCTGAAGCTGAAGCGCGGCTCGTGTCCACCCTTCGCCGCAAGGAATCCTGATGGTCTTCAAGCCCAACTACAACATGCAGCGGGCCGAGCGGAACCGCGCCAAGCAGGCCAAGAAAGAAGAGAAGCTGCGCGACAAAGAGGAAGCCGCAGCGCGCCGCAAGGCCGAGGGCGAGACCGCGACGGACGTCGCACCGGCCGAGGGCACCAGCCCAGGGGATACCAATGCCGCCTAAGAAGAAGATCGAAAGCAGCTTCGTGGCTTTCGACGTAACCTATGTTGACGGCACCCGCAGCAGCAACCGCCGGGTGCCGAGCATGGCTTTGACGGGCCTCGACGGCGACATGCCGGCCCAGGGCATCATCGAGCAGCAGGACGCCACCATCGGCGCCGCTTCCGGCAAGCCGCGCCCGGCGATCAAGTCGCTAGCCCGGTCGCCTCTGCCCGAAATCGTCAAGGTGCCTCTGAAGGCCCGCTACTAGCCTTCGGCCAACGCCGATGCAGCCATAACCAGCTTTCCGGCTTGGCCCTGATCCAGCGCTCCAGCGTGTCGTTCACCATTTGCGTGAGGCTTGCGATGTCGGCTATCCGGTCGCCGGTATCGGGCAAGTCGAGTGGCTGCTCGCAGGTCAGCCGGAAACGCGCGGGCCCGGTCCGCTCGACGTAACTGGGGATCACCGGACAGCGCAGGCGCACTGCCAGCGCGGCCAAGGCCGACGCCGTCATTGCCGGGCGGCCGAAAAACTGGGCTTTGATCCCGTCGTTCATCTTCTGGTCCATCAGCATGGCGAGCCGACCGCCGCGCGACAGGTGAACGAGCGACTGGCGGGCGCCCGCAGCGCCTTTTGCGAACATGGGAACCTCGGTCCGGAGGGCCTGCCGCCGCAGGTCGAGGAGCATTGCGTCGAGCTGCCGGTTCTCCACGGGGCGGTAGAACGGGGCAACTTCAACGCCGTGTGCGGCAGCGACGATCGGCAGCACTTCCCAGTTGCCGATGTGGCCGCTGAAGAAGATCATCGGCCCTCCTTTTTCCCTAAGCCGCCGCAGGATGTCGGCGCCGATCAGTTCCCAGCCCGGGCCGGCCGTGGTTTCGCGGAAATCGGCGATGTGCGGCAACTCGCCAACCGTGCGCCCCAGATTGTCCCAGACGCCGCGAACGACCCGTCGCCGGGCCGGGGCATCAAGCTCCGGCAGCGCCATACGCAGGTTGTCGTGCGCGACCCGCGACACCGGCAGCAACGGTCCCGCGGTACGAAACAAGGCCCCGAACAGGTTGCTTGAGGTGACCGGCCCTAGGACACGCAGCAAACGCAGCGCGGCGCGCGCCGCTGCCGCCTCCACACGATGCGAGAGCCTCCCGGCACAAGCTCGCTCAGCAGGCGTTC
>CAXTUO010000761.1:0-2528 GCA_964247175.1 uncultured Acetobacteraceae bacterium
GACCTGGTGGCCATGTGCGTCAACGACCTGGTGGTGCAGGGGGCGGAGCCGCTGTTCTTCCTGGACTACTTCGCGACCGGCGCCCTGTCGGTCGAGCACGCCGCCCGCGTGGTGGCCGGCATCGCCGAGGGCTGCCAGCAGGCCGGCTGCGCCTTGGTCGGCGGGGAAACGGCGGAGATGCCGGGCCTGTATGCCGAGGGCGACTACGACCTGGCCGGGTTCAGCGTGGGGGCGGCGGAGCGCGGCGCCCTGCTGCCGGCGGCGGTCATGGCGGGGGACGCCGTGCTGGGCCTCCCCAGCAGCGGAGTGCACAGCAACGGGTTTTCCCTGGTGCGCCGGATCGTCGGGATCAGCGGCCTCGGCTGGGACGAACCGGCGCCCTGGAACGCCGGCGAGACGGGCACCGGGGAGAGTTTGGCGCAGGCGCTGATGCGGCCGACGCGGATCTACGTGAAGTCCATTCTGGCCCTGCACCGTGCCGGGCTGCTGCGGGCGGCGGCGCATGTCACCGGGGGCGGGCTGCCGGGCAACGTGCCGCGCATGCTGCCGGACGGGATGCGCGCCGTGCTGGACGCGGGCGCCTGGCCGCTGCCGCCGGTGTTCCGCTGGCTGGCGCAGGCCGGCGGCGTCGCGCCCGAAGAGATGCTGCGGGTGTTCAACTGCGGCGTCGGCATGGCGCTGGTGGTGCGCGACGCCGCCGAGGCGGTCGCGCTGCTGGCCGAGCATGGCGAAACGGCGTTCCGGATCGGCGTGATCGAAGCCGGCGACGGCCCGGCTGCGGCAAAGGTCCACACCGAAGCCGACTGGCTGGCGTGACCCCAACTGGCGTCACCCTGGCCCGCGTCGCCGTGCTGATCAGCGGCCGGGGCAGCAACCTCGGCGCGCTGCTGGACGCGGCGGACGCGCCGGGCTACCCGGCCCGGGTCGCGTTGGTGCTGTCGAACCGCCCGGATGCCGCGGGGCTGGACCTGGCGGCCCGGCGCGGCGTGGCGGCGCGCTGCATCGACCACCGCCCGTTCGGCCCCGACCGGACCGCGCATGAATCGGCGATCCATGCGGCGTTGCTGGAGCACGGCATCGGCTTTGTGTGCCTCGCCGGCTACATGCGGCTGCTGACGCCGTTCCTGGTCGGCGCGTGGGCCGGGCGGATGCTGAACGTGCATCCCAGCCTGCTGCCGGCCTTCCCTGGCCTCGACACCCACGCCCGCGCGCTGGCCCAGGGAGTCAAGCTGCATGGCTGCACCGTGCACCTGGTGACGCCCGAGGTGGACGCCGGCCCCATCCTGGCCCAGGCGGCGGTCCCCGTGCTGCCCGGCGACACGGAGGACAGCCTGGCCGCCCGGGTCCTGGCCCAGGAACACCGCATCTACCCGGAGGCGCTCCGCCTCCATGTTTCCGGCCTTCCCGGCGCCTTCGATCCGGCGGCCAGCCTGGCCGCGCCCTTGCCGCCCTTGGCCGGCACGCCGTAGAACGCCCGCACCCGTCGCAACATGAGGCCCACCATGGACGTTCCCGAGACCAACCAAAGCACTCAGATGAGCAAGATCGACGAAACGTTCATTGCCGACCGCCAGATCTTCTGGTCGCGCTTCACGACCTTCACCACGGGCGCCGTGATTGCCGTGGCGGTGCTGCTGATCGCGCTTTACCTTTTCTTTGGGTGATGCGCCCAGCGCGTCCCCCTTCGTCTTATTCTACCTTCGTCAGCGTCCAACGGTGCTCGCACAGGCGGCTCGCCACCGTGACCTCCAGGCGGCCCTGGGCGAGTTGGCCATCCAACATGCCTTCCCCGTCGCTGGCCTGGATGCGGCCGTCGGAGCCGACATGCGCGGTGAGCGGCACGCGCCCGCGCGGCGCGGCGCTGTAGGACAGCGACACGGTGCCGCGGTAAACGTCCAATGTACGGGCGCCGCTGCGCGGGCAACCCGGCCCGGCGGCGCGGATCAGGCGGGCGGTGCCCCGGTAGTGCCCGTCCAGGCCGGCCACGGACACCGGGGCCGGCGGGCGCAGCACGATGGGCCTGTCGGGCGACCCGCATGCGGCGAGGCTGGCCGCGAGCAGCAGCAGCAGCGGCCCGGCACGGCGCATAAGCTCAGCCGACGATGTCGGTGCCCGCGAAGAAGAAGCTGATCTCCTGGGCCGCCGCCTCGGCGCTGTCGGAGCCGTGCACGCTGTTGGCCTCGATGCTTTCGGCGAACAGCTTGCGGATGGTGCCGGCGTCGGCGTTGGCCGGGTTGGTGGCGCCCATCAGCTTGCGGTTCAGCGCGATGGCGTCCTCGCCTTCCAGCACCTGCACGACCACGGGGCCGCTCACCATGAAGCCGACCAGGTCCTTGAAGAAGCCGCGCTCGCGATGCGCGGCGTAGAACGCTTCCGCCTGCGCCTGGGACAGGTGCAGCCGGCGCTGCGCGACGATGCGCAGGCCCGCCTCCTCGAACACGGCATTGATCTTGCCCGTCAGGTTGCGGCGGGTGGCGTCGGGCTTGAGGATGGACAGCGTGCGCTCGGTGGCCATGGCGGGTTCCTAT
>CAXTUO010000762.1:0-2527 GCA_964247175.1 uncultured Acetobacteraceae bacterium
GACAGGCGGCGCTGAAGGTGCCCCAGCGGATTGTTTCGGGCGTGGCGGGGACGCGGTGTTGGGCCATGAATTGCGCTTTCTGTTCCGGCTTGACGACGGGCCGATTCCTGCAATCCGCGTGCCGGCCCCTGGGAGCTTAAGCCGCCGGCGGCCAGGCGTCGGTCTTGCCAAGCTGGCCCGGCACCGCGTGGCCCAGCACGTCCGCCAGCCACGGGTCGAGCGCCGCCACCGCGCCGCGCTCGATGCCGTGGCGCACCCCCAGGCCGTCCAGCAGGAACAGCAGGTCCTCGGTTGCGATGTTGCCGGTGGCGCGCGGCGCGAAGGGGCAGCCGCCGATGCCGCCGGCGCTGCTGTCCAGCACCGTGGCCCCGGCGAGCAGCGCCGCGTAGGCGTTGGCGTAGCCGGTGTTGCGCGTGTTGTGGAAATGCGCCCGCATAGACGCCCACCCCGTTCCGGAAGCCTCGACCGCCGCCCGCACCCGCCCGAACAGGTCCAGGACCTGCCGCGGGTTGCCGACGCCGATGGTGTCGGCCAGGCCGATCTCCGCCGGGCCGGAGCGCAGGACCTGACGGGCGATGTGCTCGACGCGGGCCGGGTCCACGGCGCCCTCGAACGGGCAGCCGAAGGCGGTGGCGATCATGACCGTGGCGCGGCGCCCGGCGGCGCGGGCCATCGCCGCCACCTCCGCCCAGGCCGCCAGCCCTTGCTCAACCGTTTGGCCCTGGTTGCGCCGGCCGAACGCATCGCTCGCGCAGACGGTGAAGCACAGCTCGTCGCACCCGGCGGCGACCGCGCGCTCGGCGCCCCGGCGGTTGAGCACGAGGCCCGAGACGACCACGCCCGGAGCGCGCGGGAAGCCCGCCATCACCGCCTCCGCATCCGCCATCTGCGGCACGCGGGCCGGGTGGACGAAGCTCGTCGCCTCGATGCGGCGGACGCCGGCGCGGATCAGCTCCCCAATCAGGCGCAGCTTGTCGGCGGTGCCGACCGGGCGGCCCTCGTTCTGCAGCCCGTCGCGCGGGCTGACCTCCACGACCTCGACGGCGTCAGGCAGCATGGGACCGGACCCGCCCGATCACCCGCGCCGCTTGAAGCGCCTCCAGCCGGGCGGCATCGAGGCCCAGCACGCCGCGCAGCACGGCGTCATTGTGCTCGCCAAGTTCCGGCCCGACGTGGCCGATGCGCCCCGGCGTTTCCGACAAGCGCGGCGCCGGGGCCTGCATCCGCAGTTCCCCCAGCTTCGGGTGCATCACCCGGGCGATGGCGTCCCGCGCCTTGAAATGCGCGTCCTCCAGCATCTCCGCCCCGCGATAGATGTCGCCCCGAGGCACCCCGGCCTCGTCCAGCAGCGCGCCCAGGGCCACGCGGTCCTGCCCGAGGGTCCATTCGGCGAGCAGCGCGTCCAGCTCCGCTTGCCGCTCGCCCCGGGCGTCGTGGGTGGCGTAGCGCGGGTCTTCCGCCAACTCCGGCCGGCCCATCGCCGCGGCCAGGCGGCGGAACACCGTGTCCTGGTTGGCGGCGATCAGGACGTAGGCGCCGTCCCGGGTGGGATACACGTTGCTCGGCGCGACGCGCGGCAGGGTCGCGCCCGTGCGCTCCCGGACGTAGCCGGTGTAGGCGTAATCGGCGACGAGGCTTTCCATCACGGCCAGCACCGCCTCATAGATCGCGCTGTCCACGACCTGCCCACGGCCGGTGCGCGTGCGGGCATAGAGCGCCATCATGCCGCCCAGGCAGGCGAAGGTGGCCGCCAGCGTGTCGCCGATGGAGACGCCCATACGGCTCGGCGGCGTGCTGGGGTCGCCCACGACATGGCGCAGCCCGCCCATCGCCTCGCCGATCGCGCCGTACCCAGCCTTGTGCGCGTAAGGCCCGGTCTGCCCGTAGCCAGACACCCGGATCATCACCAGCCGTGGGTTGACGGCCGCGAGCGCATCATAACCCAGCCCCCACCGTTCCATCGTGCCGGGCCGGAAGTTCTCGATCAGCACGTCGCTCGTGGCCAACAGGTCACGGATGAGCGCCTGCCCATCCGGCTGCCGCGCGTCGATCTCCACGCTCTTCTTGCCGCGGGCGATGACGGACCACCACAAGGACACGCCCTGCGGTTTCTCATGCCCCCATTCCCGCATCGGGTCGCCTTGGCCCGGCGGCTCCAGCTTGATGACCTCCGCGCCGAAGTCCGCCATCAACTGGCCGCAGAACGGCCCGGCGATGAGCTGCCCCATCTCGATGACCCGCAGGCCCTTGAGCGCCCCCTCGGGTTCTGAGCCGGCCTGGTGCATCGCCTGTCCCACGCAGTTGGTCGGCGATGCTGGCGGGCGCGGTGCAGCCGTGTCAAGCACCGGCCGGCGGCGGCGTCAGCCCGGCTGCTTGGCCGCGTCAGCCGTGGGCAACGGCTCCGGGGTGGCCGCCAGCGAGCGAAGGTAGGCGATCACGTCCGCCCGCACCTTGGGGTCGGCGATGCCGGCAAAGCTCATCTTGGTACCGGGGGCATAGGCGCTCGGCTTGAGCAGCCACTTGTCCA
>CAXTUO010000763.1:0-2524 GCA_964247175.1 uncultured Acetobacteraceae bacterium
GCTGATGGACGCCTACAGCCAGATCGACGGGCGGCGGCGGTTCACCGAGACGGTGCTGGCGGGCGTGTCCGCGGGCGTCATCGGGCTGGACGCCTCCGCCAACGTCGAGCTGCCGAACCGGGCGGCGAGCGAACTGGTCGGCATGGACCTGACCGCGGCCATCGGCCTGCCGCTGGGCCATGTGGTGCCGGAATTCGCGCCCCTCCTGGACCAGGCGGCCGACCAGCCGGAGCGCGCGCGGACCGCCGAGGTGCAGATCGGCCCGCCGTCGCGGCGCCGCACGCTGCTGGTGCGGATCGGCGCCGACCTGCACGGCGGGCGTCCGGACGGCTACGTCGTGACCTTCGACGACATCACCGAGCTGCAATCGGCGCAGCGCAAGGCCGCCTGGGCGGACGTGGCCCGGCGCATCGCCCATGAGATCAAGAACCCGCTGACCCCGATCCAGCTTTCGGCGGAGCGGCTGAAGCGGCGCTTCACCAAGGAGATCACCTCGGACCCCGACACGTTCTCGCAATGCGCCGACACCATCGTGCGCCACGTCGGCGACATCGGCCGCATGGTGGACGAGTTCTCGGCCTTTGCCCGGATGCCGCAACCGGTGCTGCGGCCCGAGGACGCCGGCCGCATCGCCCGGGAAGCATTGGTCCTGCAGCGCAGCGCCCGGCCGGAGATCGTCTGGTCCACCGCCATCCCGGAGCGCGGCCCCACCGTGCTGTGCGACCGCCGGCTGGTCGGCCAGGCGCTGACCAACCTGCTGCAGAACGCGGCCGATGCCGTCGCCATGCGCCCGCGCGGGCCGGGCGAGCCGGCCGGGCAGATCAGCCTTTCCGTCCACGCGGACGGCGGCACCGTGGCGATGGAGGTGCGCGACGACGGGGTGGGTTTCCCGGATGAGGACCGCGAGCGGCTCACCGAGCCGTATGTCACGCATAAGCCAAAGGGCACTGGGCTGGGCTTGGCAATCGTGAAGAAGATCATGGAGGACCATGGCGGCAGCCTCGCGCTGGACGACTGCACTGACGGGCCTGGTGCAGTCGCCACGCTGTCCCTACCGCTTTTGGTGGCCGAACCAGTGAAGGCTTAGCAATGGCGAACGAGATCCTGATCGTCGATGACGAACCCGACATCCGCATGCTGATCGAGGGCATCCTCGAGGACGAGGGCTACACGGTCCGCCAGGCCGGCGACTCCGACGCGGCGCTCGCGGCCTTCCGGATGCGCCGGCCGTCGCTGGTGATCCTCGACATCTGGCTGCAGGGGTCGCGGCTTGACGGTCTCGGTATCCTCAAGGCGCTGCTGACGGAGGAGCCGCACGTCCCCGTCGTGATGATCTCCGGCCACGGCACCATCGAGACGGCGGTTTCGGCGATCCAGCTTGGCGCCTATGACTTCATCGAGAAGCCGTTCAAGTCGGACCGGCTGCTGCTCATCATCCGCCGGGCGCTGGAAGCGGCGCGGCTGGCGCGGGAGAATGCGGAGCTGCGGCTGCGCGCCGGGTTCGAGTCGAACCTGACGGGGCACAGCGCCGCGATCACGGCGCTTCGCGCCGCCGTGGAGCGGGTGGCGCCGACCGGCTCCCGCGTGCTGATCAGCGGGCCCGCCGGGTCCGGCAAGGAGGTCGCGGCGCGCATGGTGCACACGCGGTCGCGCCGGGCGGACGGGCCGTTCATCGCCCTGAACTGCGCCACGCTGAACCCGGCCCGCTTCGAGGAGGAGCTGTTCGGCGTCGAGGCCGGCGCCGACCCCATCGCCGCCCCGCGCCGCGCCGGGGTGCTGGAACGCGCGCATGGCGGGACGCTGCTGCTCGACGAGGTGTCGGACATGCCGCTGGAAACCCAGGGCAAGATCGTCCGCGCGCTTCAGGACCAGACGTTTGAACGCCTGGGCGGCTCCTTCCGCGTGAAGGTCGATGTCCGGGTGCTGGCCACCACCAACCGGGACCTGCAGGTGGAGATCGCCAACGCGCGGTTCCGCGAGGACCTGTACTACCGCCTCGCCGTCGTGCCGATCCGCATGCCGAGCCTGAAGGAGCGGCGGGAGGACGTGCCGGAACTCGCCCGCTACTTCCTGGAACGCTCCGCCGAAACGTCCGGGATGCCGGGGCGCGAGCTGTCCACCGACGCGCTCACGGCGTTGCAGGCCTATGACTGGCCGGGCAATGTCCGGCAGCTCCGCAACCTCATGGACTGGCTGCTCATCATGGCGCCGGGCACCGCGAACGACAGCATCCGGGCGGAGATGCTGCCCGCGGAGATCAGCCAGGGCGCCCCGGCGCTGCTGAACTTCGACCCCAGCGCCGACCTGATGGGCTTGCCGCTGCGGGAAGCGCGGGACCTGTTCGAGACGCAGTACTTGCAGGCGCAGCTCCTGCGCTTCGGCGGCAACATCAGCCGCACCGCCGGGTTCGTCGGCATGGAGCGCAGCGCGCTGCACCGCAAGCTCAAGCAGTTGGGCGTCAACTCCGACGACCGCGGGGCCGCATGAGCCGGATCGCCTACGTCAACGGGCGCTACCTGCCGCA
>CAXTUO010000764.1:0-2522 GCA_964247175.1 uncultured Acetobacteraceae bacterium
CGGCCGCATCGGCCGCTCCGATCCTGATGTTCGTTGCCAGATCGAGCCGTGCCGTAGCCGACTTTTTCAACACTATCGGTCGAAAGCGGCCAACCAACAGAACCGCTTAGAGCCTGACCACTCCCTCACTCCACCCCCATCACCAACCCCTCGATGTCATGCTTCTGCGTCACCGGCACCAGCGTCTCCACCACCCGGCAGACCAGGTGGTCCCGGACGGATTGCGGCAAGGCGTCGTAGTAGTCCCGCGTCGCCATCATATCATGCAGCGCGGCGTGCCCGGCGCCCGGCGCATCGACGCCCAGCACCAGCACCGGCCGGGAGATCGGCGACGGGTGCGCCGTGCCGCGATGGATGGTCAGCGCGGAGCGGCATGAGATATCGCCCATCTCGGGATACTTCTTCACCCCGCGCGCCGCAAACCGCGGCCACTCGCTTTTGTCGGGGAACATCTCGTGCTTCCAGGCCCGCCCGTCCTCCCACTGGGTGCCGGGCGCGACCTCGAACGGCCCCATGTCGGGGGTGACATCGACGCCGGTGAGGTTGAAGGCCAGCGAGGTGATGCGCCGGCCTTCGTAGCTGTCCGGCGGCGAAGGGAAGTCTCGGTGCCAGGGCTGGTTCCTGGCGCCCTGGAACGGGGTGTCAAAGCCGACCTCGACGATCTCGTATTGCGGCCCGAGCACCGTCTCGCACATCGCGGCAACCCACGGGTGGGTCACAAGGTCCACAAAACCCTGCAATTCCTGGGGGTGCACCTCGACGTACCAGCGCCGTGGCCCACGGCCAACCGCACCGCCGGGGCGCTGGATGGCGGCCCAGAAGGCGGTCATCATGTCTTCGCGCATCTGCTCGGCCCAGGCCCGCGGGAAAGCGCCCTTGAGGCCGGTGACGCCGTCACGCACCAACGTTTTGACCGCGTTCTCCACGTCGGTCGCTGCCTCGGCGTTCCGGCTTGCTGCTTCAGACATCGGGGGCCTCCATCTCCTGTGCTGTCCAGGATATCGGCTGCGTCGGCGTTCGTCATGTCCGATGTTGCTAAGCCGGGCCAACCCGGGCGCATCCAAGCCCAGTTGGACCCGCCCCGCTCACAAGCTCACCGGCCGAACGGCCTCACTGCGTCGGCGCAACCCCCGCACGCTCTTGATCCGCAGGTCCGCCCGGTCGCGTCACCGCCTGATTTCCCTTCACCGTGCTTGTCGCCAGGTTGCCCGGCGGATTGGCGACCGGCCCGGTGGCGGGCTTCGGCATGTTCCTCACGAATGCAGCGCCTGGATTCGGCGTCGTCGATCCGCTCGGATAGGCCGGGCGACTCTGCGGGCCGGTCGTGGCGTTTTCCGAGCCGGCCGGCGAACTACGTGGAGGTGACGTGGCAGGTTTGTCGTGACCGCCGTTCCCCAGTCCATCCCGCGATTGCGTGGTGCCGGCTTGGGCGAAGGCCACGGCGGGAACGGCGACAAGGCTTATGGCAAGCAGCGAGGCGGTATGGCGCATGACAAGCTCCCATAGGTTCACCAGGCGGCAACGGCGGTGAAGCGGCAAGGTTGCGGCACTCAGCCGAGCGTCAGACCCGGCCAACCCCGCCCCGCACCACCTGCCGCCCCACCGCCGCCCCCACCAGCGCCAGCGCCGGCCCGCCCGTGGCCCAGCCCGGCGCCTGCGCCACCAACTCGTCCAGCGTGCCGCGCAGCACCCGCTGCTCCGCCCGCCCGCCGCGCTCGATCAGCGCCGCCGGGGTCGCAGGATCGAGGCCGGCCGCCAGCAGCCCGTCCCGCAGCGCCGGCAGGCTGTCGAGGCCCATGTAAACCGCAAGCGTCCCGCCCCGCGCCAGCACGGCGAAGTCGAGGTCCAGCGCCCCCCGCACCAGATGCCCGGTCGCCAGCGTCAGCGTGCGTGCCGCGTCCCGATGGGTGAGCGGAATGCCCGCCCCGGCGGCGCAGGCCAGCGCCGCGGTCACGCCGGGCACGATCTCGAACGCGACGCCGGCGGCGGCCAGCGCCTCCGCTTCTTCCCCGCCGCGGCCGAACACCAGGGGGTCACCGCCCTTCAGCCGCACCACCTTGCGCCCTTCCTGTCCCAAGCGGACCAGAAGGGCGTTGATCTCCTCCTGCGGCATCGAGTGCGCGGCGCGGGACTTTCCCACCTCGATCCGGTCGGCGTCGCGGCGGGCCATGTCCAGCACCTCCGTCGTCACCAGCCGGTCGTGCACGATCACGTCGGCCTCCCCCAGCAGCCGCTGCGCCCGGATGGTCAGCAGGTCCGCGGCGCCGGGACCCGCGCCCACCAGATAGACAATGCCCGCCGGGTCCGCGCCGCCCTCGATCTCCCGCCGCAGTTCGCGGTCGGCGGCGTCGTCCTCCCCCGCCAGCATCAAATCCGCGACCCGGCCGCCCAACGCGCGTTCCAGCACTCGGCGGCGCTGCGCCACGTCCGGCAGGCGGCGGCGAATCTGTTCCTTGTAGCGGTCGGCCAGCGCGGCGAGGCGGCCGAACGCCGGGGGCACCATCGCCTCGATCCGGGCGCGG
>CAXTUO010000765.1:0-2517 GCA_964247175.1 uncultured Acetobacteraceae bacterium
ATATCCAACCAACTAAGCTCCATCTTGCTGCGTCTTGTGCGTAAGGACGCGCGACTCCATCAAACAAAACAATCTTGTCTGGAAGAGGTCGGCGCAGATAGAGGTTGAGAGTTTTGCATGTCCGTTCTTCATCGAGATCGCACACGAACTCGTGAAGTGAGTTGTAGCCCTGCGAGTGAAGAAATTTAACAAAATCGTCGAATGCCGGGCGGTTCAACTCCGCGACGATGGCCAGTTCTTTGAGCCGCAGGTTCTCGACCGCAAAAGCCAATCCGTCCTCCAGCCTACAGGAGGATCAAACCTATCACCCGTCCTTGGAGTCGCAAGCTTCTACGCCGCATTAAACAAAAAGGAATTTATTCATCAAGGAATTTCAAACTGACCCACTACCCATTGTTTTTCTCCCTTTTCCTCAAACAGCCAGGTAGCGCCGCACCATGTCGCGGTCGTCCAGCATGTCCGGCGTGAGCGCCGCGACGATGCGGCCCTTGTCCATCACGTAACAGCGTTGCGCCATGGCGCGGATCATGTCGATGTTCTGCTCGACGAGCACGACCGTAAGCCCGTCCCGCCGGTTCAGCGCGACGCCGATGCGGGCGATGTCCTGCACGACCGAGGGCTGGATGCCCTCGGAAGGCTCGTCCAGCAGCATCAGCGCCGGGCGGCCCACCAGGACGCGGCCGATGGCCAGCTGCTGCTGCTGTCCGCCGGACATCGTGCCCGCGGCCTGCCGCCGGCGTTCGCGCAGGATCGGGAAGTTCCGGAACGCGGCCTCGTAATCCGCCGCGCCGCCGCCGATGGACGCGCCGACGCGCAGGTTCTCCTCGACGCTCAGGCGCGGGAACACGTCGCGGCCCTGCGGCACGTAGCCGATGCCGAGCCGTGCCCGCCGGTGCGCCGCCACCCCGTTGATCTCGGCGCCGTGGAAGCGGATGGCGCCGGCGTCGGCCGGAAGCAGGCCCATCAAGGCCTTGATCAGGGTGGACTTGCCGACGCCGTTGCGCCCGATCACGGCGACGATCTCGCCGGCGCGGATCTCAAGATCGACACCCTGCAGTACCGGCTTGCCGCCGTATCCGCAGCGCAGGCCGTGCGCCGACAGCAGCGGCGGCTCAGTCATGGTCGTGGGCATGGTCAATGGGCATGGGCGTGCCCTTGGCCGAGATAAATTTCGGCCACGCGCTCGTCGGCGATGATGTCGCCGATGCCGCCCTGGGCGAAGATGCGGCCCATGTGCAGCACCGTCACCCGCGTCGCCACCTGGCGGACGAATTCCATGTCGTGCTCGACCGCCAGCACGGTCATGCCGTCGGCGTTGAGCGCCCGGATCATCTCGCCGGTGCCGTGCGTTTCCTCCGCCGACATGCCGGCGGTCGGCTCGTCCAACAGCAGCAGCCTCGGCTTCAGGCTCACGGCCATGCCGATCTCCAGCCACTGCTTCTGGCCGTGGCTGAGATTGCCGGCGGGCTGCGCGGCATCGTCGGCAAGGCGGAGGAAGTCGAGCTGCCGCCGGATCTCGCTGGCCAGGCTGTGGCCTTCCAGGTGGTGCTGCAGCGCGATCTCCAGGTTCTGCCGCACGCTGAGGGCCTTGAAGATGCCGGGGACCTGGAACTTGACGCTGATGCCGCGCCGGATGCGCGCATGGGATTGCAGCGGCGTGATGTCGGCGCCGGCGTAGAAGACCTGGCCGCTGCTCGGGGCGTACTCGCCCAGGATCAGCCGGAACAGGGTGCTTTTCCCGGCGCCGTTCGGGCCGATCAAGCAGTGCAGCTCGCCGCTCTCCAGCGCGAGGTCCACATCGGCCGTGACCTGCAGGCCGCCGAAATGCTTGCAGAGCTTGCGTGTCTCCAAGATCGTCATGGTGTGGACCCGGCGCCGCGGCGGGTGCGGCGGATCAGGCGGCCCGCGCCGCCGATCAGGGCCGTGACCAACCCTTGCGGCGCCAGCAGCACCGTCAGCACCAGCAGCGCCCCCATCGCCACGAGCGCATACTGGCTGCCGTAGATGGTGAGCGCCTGGAAGCCGCCGAGCACCAGCAGCGTGCCGAGCAAGGTGGTCGTGAGGTCGCCCCGCCCGCCGACCGCCACCCACACGATCGGCAGGGATGCCGCGGTGAGCCCCATGCTGGACGGGGTGATGTACTGGCCCCAGCTTGTGTAAAGCACGCCGCTCACGCCCGCGAGGCTGCTGCCGATCACGAAGGCGGCGAGCTGGTACTTGCGCACGTCGTAGCCCAGCATGGTGGCGCGCTGCGGGTTCTCCCGGATGGCGACGAGGACGTTGCCGAACGACGAGTTCACCAGGATGCGCAGCCCAAGATAGGCCAGCAGCAGCAGGCCGAGGACGACGTAGTACAGCGGGATGTCCGGCAGCAGGGCGATGTCCTCGCCGGGCCAGGGCACGGTCAGCGGCGGCATGCCGCTCATGCCGTTGAAGCCGTTGAGCCGCGCGCTGCCGACCCGCCATTCCGGCCCGGCGGTCTGCGCCATGAAGCGCTCCAGCACCAAGGTAACGGAC
>CAXTUO010000766.1:0-2516 GCA_964247175.1 uncultured Acetobacteraceae bacterium
GGCGTCGCCGGACAGCGCGAGCGACAGGCCAAGGTTGACCTGCACCGCCACCGAGAAGGGCGTGATGCCGAGCGCCATGCGGTAGGCTTCCTGCGCGGCGGCGTGATGGCCTTGCAGGTCGCGCGCCACGCCCAGGTTGCTCGCCGCCGCGGCGTCGTGCGGGTCCAGGGTCACGGCGCGCGAGAACATGGCTTCCGCCCCGGACGGGTCCTGCTGCAGGCGGGCGCGGCCGAGGCCAACCAGCGCCTTGGTGTTCCGGGGCTTGATCTCGACCGCGCTGGCGTAGCTGGTAACGGCCTCGCTGCCGCGCCCCAGCGCGACCAGCGCGTCGCCGCGGCTGACCCAGGCGTCGGCATCGCGCGGGTTCTTGGCCAGCAGCTGGTCGCTGACCTGAAGCGCGATCGCGGGCGCGCCGGCCGACGCCGCGGCGTCGGCCAGGTGCAGGCTCGGCGTCCATTTGGCCAGCGGGACCTCCGGCGCGACCTCCACCGTCTTCGGCGGCGTGGAGCAGGCGGCAACCAGGAGGAGCAGGCCCCCCGAGAAAATACGCGGGTGCGGTCGGTTCGGGATTGCCATGGCGTCAATGCATCGAGTTCATGACTTGGATCACCGCCGGGCCGCCCACGATCAGGAAGATGCAGGGCAGGATGAACAGGATCATCGGGATGGTCATCAGCACCGGCAGCCGCGCCGCCCGCGTTTCGAACTTCATCAGCATCTCGTGGCGCATCTCGGCCGACAGCACGCGCAGCGCGTCGCCCAGCGGCGTGCCGTAGCGCATGGTCTGGATCAGCATGGAGGTCATGCGCTTGATGCTTTCCAGCCCGGTGCGGTTGCCCATGTTGACCAATGCCACCCGGCTGTCGGCCACGACGCGCAGCTCGCTCGCGGTCTTGCCGAACTCCTCGCTGATCGCGGGATGCGCTTGGCGGATCTCGGTGGCGACGCGGTTGATGGCGGGCTCGAAGCCCAGCCCGGCTTCGGCGCAGATCACCATCAGGTCCAGCGCGTCGGCCAGGCCCGCCTGGATGGCGTCGAGGTGCTGCTTGTGCCGGCGCCGCACCCACCAGTCGGGGCCGAGCAGCCCGACCAAGGCCGCGCCCGCGATGCTGAGGTTGCGCATCAGCGGCGACAGCCCGAAACGCTCCAGCCCCACCCATGCCAGCAGCGGCATGGCGATCAGCAGCAGCAGCTTGGCGCCGACGAACACCCCGAGGGCGCCAGGCCCGCGCAGCCCGGACGAGGCCAGCGTCAGCGTCAGCTCGGCCATCGTCTTCTGCGACAACAGGCCGCTCCGCGCCACGGCCGAGCCGATCGCGCCGATGAGGCCGAGCACGCCGCCGATCCGCTGCGGCTGGCCGGCGTTGATCGACACATCGCTGGTGCGGCGGATGGCCAGCAGGCGCTGCTTGAGGCGCTCCTGCCGCTGCAACTGGAGCAGCACGGCCTCGGTCGCGCCCCACAGCAGGACGACGATGAGCGCGCAGGCCACGGCGAGCAGGGTCATGACAGGCTTTTCCGGATCATCGTCTTCATCGACATGATGCCAAGGCCCAGCATCACGACCGCACCGGCCAGGATCTTCTGGCCAAGCGGAT
The DNA here is from genome assembly GCA_964247175.1 of uncultured Acetobacteraceae bacterium. Taxonomy (GTDB): domain Bacteria; phylum Pseudomonadota; class Alphaproteobacteria; order Acetobacterales; family Acetobacteraceae; genus CAHJXG01. Next base: position 1,599 of record CAXTUO010000766.1, read on the forward strand.
CAGTGAACAGCATGGTGATGTAGGCGCTGTTCATGATCCACAGGCCGACGGCGGCGAAGGGCGGCAGCACGCCCAGCACGATGGAGCTCATCTTCGCCTCGGACGACAGCGCCTCGCCTTTCTGCTTCACTCCCACGCGCTTGCGGATCACGTCGCCCAGGTTTTCCAGCGTCTCGCTCAACCCGCCGCCAGTCTGGCTTTGCAGCGACAGCGCGGTGGCGAAGAAACGGTATTCCTGGAGCTTGTTGCGCTCGGCCATCGCGCGGAGCGCGTCGTCCAGCGACACGCCGATGCCCAGCTCGTCGGACAGCCGGGCGAACTCGGGGCCGGTGGGCGGGTCAAGCTCGCGGCCCACGGCAGTGATCGAGTCCGTCACCGGGATGCCGACCCGCACGGCGCGGACGATCATCGCCAGCGCGTCGGGGAACTGCTGGAACAGCGCCTCCGCCCGGCGGCGCCGGCACCAGTTGAAGAACATGCGGCTCAGCACGACCCATTCCGCCGGCAGGCCGATCCAGGCCAGCTTGCCCCCAAGCCCGCTGCCGAGCTTCGTGGCGACCAGGGCGATGACAAGCGTCGCGGCCAGCGCCACCCACCAGCGCAGCACATACTGGTCGGCAAGGTCCGGGTTGAAGCCGAACAGGCTGGCCAGCTTGGGGCCCAGCCCTTCCGCCGTTTCCGCGAGGCCGACGCCGGACGTGGACGCCGACCCCTGGCTGGCGCGTGGCCGCTGGTATGGGGTCAGCACGCGGGCGAAGCGCAGACGCGCCGCCTCCTGCCGCGCTTGCAGCCGCAGCAGCGTCACGCAGGTCAGGCCCAGTACGGCAAGGCCCACGGCAAGCAGCGTGAGCAGGAGGGCGGGGGAGGCGGTCACCGGTCCGCGTCCTCCATCGCCGCCGCCCAGGCCCGCTCCAGGCC
>CAXTUO010000767.1:0-923 GCA_964247175.1 uncultured Acetobacteraceae bacterium
GGTCAGTTCGGCCAGCGGGTGCATCTCCTACCATGTGGAGATGGAGGGCAAGGCTGGGAGGAGCAGTGCCTCGGGTCCGTTGCCGATGACGTCGCGACCGGCGGCCGACGCGGCCCGTTCCATGTTCACCACGCTCACCATTTTTCCTCGTCGGGAGCGGCCGCGCGTACGCGCGCCGTCACGTCCTGAGCATGGGGCAACCCCCTGCTTCCACCGGACGGAAAGCATCGTCCCGAGGGATGGTTGCCAGCCTCTCATGCCGCGGAGTTGTTGACGTTGACGACCGCGTCCACCCCGCGCGTCTCCAGCCAGCCTCGGGCGATGGAAAGCGCCGTGTCGGCCGAGGCCTGGTGGTCGGCCGAGACGACCTCGACCGGGACGTTGGGATGCGCGGTCATGAAGTCGGCCGCCGCCATCTGCCCGGCCAGCACGGATCCCGGGCCGGTGCCGGAAGTGTTCACGCCCGAAAGCTCGGTCAGGACCCCGATGCGGACCGGCCTCGCCGCCGCGGCCGCGGTTCGCGCGCGGCTACCGGCGAGGGCGGCGGTCACCGCGCCGCCCTGGATGACCCGGCGACGGCAGACTGGACGTCCCATGGCGTGTCCCTTCTAGTGGTTCGGGACAGGCTAGCGTCGGATGGAACCGACCGCCAAGGAAACGCTATGCCGGGAGAACCCTCGATGCCGAACCGCCCGCCGAGCCTGCGGACCCTGATCGCTGGCGCGACGCCGACCGTCGTTCCCCTGGTGCTGAACGCGATGATGGCGCGCCTGGCCGAGAAGGCGGGGTTCGGCGCCCTTTACCTGGGCGGCGGCGCCACGGGCTACCTGACGGCGGTGACGGAGGCGAACCTTTCGCTCACCGACATGGCCCAGGCGGGGCTCGGCATCACGAGCGCCTGCCGCCTGCCGCTGATCATGGAC
>CAXTUO010000767.1:933-2513 GCA_964247175.1 uncultured Acetobacteraceae bacterium
CGGCTGGGGCGACCCGATGCACCAGCGCAGGACGATGGGCATGGCGGAGGCCGCGGGGTTCGCCGCCATCGAGATCGAGGACCAGATCCTGCCCAAGCGCGCCCACCATCACGTCGGCCTGGAGCACATCGTCCCGAGCCTGCTGATGGAGGCCAAGATCGCCGAGGCGGTCAGGGCCCGGCGCAATCCCGACTTCGTGCTGATCGCCCGCACCAACGCGCTCCGCACCGACAGGCTGGACGAAGCCCTGCGGCGGGGCGAGGCTTATGCCCGGGCGGGTGCCGACATGCTCTTCGTGCTGGCGCGCAGGCCGGAGGACCTCCGCGCCGTCGCGGAGCGGCTCCCGCGTCCCCTGATGTACATGACGCCCGCGGGCGGGCTGGCGGATGCGGCGCTGTCCGCGACAGAACTGAAATCGCTGGGGTACGACCTCCTCGTCGACCCTTCCACGCCCTTGCTGGCGATGCACCGCGCGCTACGCCGAAGCTACGACGCCATCGCGGGCGGCACGTCGGATCCGGAACTGGGCGACAAGGCCGAGGCTGAGCAGAAGCTCGTCCACGACACGATCGGGTTGGGCAAGCTGCTGGAGATCGAGGCCCGAACGGTCGAACGATGATCGACGGGGGTCTGGCTTTCACGGGTCCATGCGCACGGCTAGCCTCGCAGCGGAGAATCGGCACAAGGGCCGCGCCGCCGTGAATTGGTCGACCCAATTGCGCCGCCGCTGGTCGGCCTCGAAGTGGACCGCGATGTCCGCCAGCCCGGCCTGCTTCACCAAGGAGGCCATCTTGCGCCCGGTGAACGGGTCCACGAGGGCCGGGAACACGTGGTCAGCGCTCGTTTGCAGCGCCGCGTCCTCGGGCTAGTGCGTGACCGCGAAGCATCGAAGTGGCAGCAGACTACCCTCCCATCCGGCGCTGCGACACGCCGCGAGCAGATCAGGCGCTAAATGTTCGCCCGCTCAGGTATCCGATGTCCAGCCCGGATTGATCGTGCCATGCATGGTATATGCGGAACAATCTGTTGCGCGCCGCGGCTACGAATGCCCGCAAACTGTCGTCGGCTCCATCGCCGCGTGCGAACTCGAATCCCTTGGTGAACCCCGATAGTTCGGTGGCGCTCAGAAAGCTCAGCCGCATCGCCTCGTGGGCAGCCATGCCCCTGGGCAGACCGCACTCCTGGAACTTGAACGAGGGCGCGTCGGCACCATCTCGGCGGTTTTGCGCCATGGGCCAAGCCCGCAGGTTGGCGATGGAGTGCTTTGACCAGTCCCATAAGGCTTCCTTCCTGGCGCCATTCAGCTTTGAGCGGTAGTTTACGGAGTGGCTGGCGAGCAGGTGGTCAAAGTCCCATGGCCGGTCGTGATCCGCCCAGAGGTCCTTCCGCGATGGGTCATAGCCTGGGAACTTCTGCATCAGCAGCGTCCTTTGCGCGTAGAGCAGCATGTCGCGGTTCGACACGATCCGCCTTGCAGCATCCTTGATCGACTCGTCACCCGCCAGCCTTCTCCAAAGCGTCCACTCGCTCGGATCATCGCCCGGCTCCGGCAACAGCGCTTCGAGTTCCTTCGGCCAGGG
>CAXTUO010000768.1:0-2512 GCA_964247175.1 uncultured Acetobacteraceae bacterium
GCCCGCGCGGCAGCGGCGCGGAGGTGCGGTTCATCGCGTCCCGCTGCTCCCAGGAAACAATGGAACAGGTGAACTCGCCGGTTTCCTCGACGAAGCTGAAGGCGTCCTTGCGCCCGGCCGAGGAGAACATGACCATGTGCGGCCGGTCGGACACCTGGTTGAAAAAGGAGTAGGGTGCCAGGTTGGTCTCGCCCGCGGCGCTCATGGCGCAAATCCAGCCGATGGGGCGGGGGGCGATCAGCGCCTTCACCGGGTCATGCGGCAGGCCGTGGCCGTGGGCGGTCTCGTAGAACATGGGTGCTCCGTTTCTGAAAGGCGCGAGCTCGCGGTGCAGCGTCAACGCTTGTCCAGGGTCGTTGGCTCCGCGGCCAGCGCCCGAGAACGCTGTAGCGCCCTGCCGGACGCCCGGTGTAGGCTTTGACCCCATGAAGCAACCGGCGCGTCGGCGAACCCGCATCCCGCTTGCGCTGGCGGCCGTGCTGCTGGGCGCGTGGGCGGCGCCGGGACCGGCTGGTGCGGCGTCCATGACGGTGCGGCAGGTGATCGCCGCCCTGCGCGCCGGGCGCCCGGCGGACCTCGCGGGCCAGGACCTGTCGCGGCTGGACCTTGCGGACCTTGACCTCAGCGGCGCGAACCTCGCCGGGGCCAACCTGTTCGGCGCGGACCTGACCGGCGTCAACCTGGCAGGCGCCAACCTGGCCGGGGCCGACCTCGACCGGGCCATCATCATCCGTGCCGACTTCTCCGGCGCCGACCTGTCCGGGGCGCGGATGTTCCTGCCGGCGGCGGCCACCCTGCTGGGCGAGAACCCGGCCGCCGAGGCGCCGCGGTTCCGCGGAGCCAACATGACGGGCGCGCACCTGCTGGCGCATCTGGGCAACGGCGACTGGACCGGCGCCAACCTGGCGGGGGCGCACCTGGAACTGGGGCGCACGACGCAGTTCCTGGCCGCGCTGCGCTCGGACCTCGGCGGCTGCCGGATGGCCGGGGCCAACTTGGAAGGGGCGGACCTGTCCGGCGTCCGCCTGGCCTTTGCCGACCTGCGCGGCGCCAGGCTGGCGGGGGCCAACCTGGAAGGAGCGGACCTGTCCGGGGCGCGGCTGGACGGGGCCGACCTGACGGGCGCCGCCTTGGCGCGGGCCGACGTGCACGGGGCGTCGCTCCGCGGCGTTGTCGGCCTGGATCAGGCGACCGGGCTGGGCAGCGTGCGGGACCTCGACCTGGCCGAGCGGTAGCCGTGCCGCGCACGGCCCTGCTGTGGCTCTTGCTGCTCGCCATGCCCGCCGCCCCGGCGGCGGCGCAGACGGAGCGGGTGGATTTGGCGCTGGTGCTGGCCGTCGATGTGTCGGAGTCGGTGGACGCCGCGCGCTTCACGCTGCAGATGGACGGCATCGCCACCGCATTGGAAGCACGGGAGGTGCAGGCCAGCGTGCTGTCGGGTCCGCACCGGTCCATGCTGATCGCGCTGGTGCAATGGTCCACCCGCCCGGCGCTGTCGCTGCCCTGGACCCTGCTGACCAGCGCCGACGACGTTCAGCGCTTCGCGGCGCGGGTGCGCCACCTGCGCCGGGCAAGCAACGGCTTCACCTGCATGTCCGCGGCCCTGCGCAGCATCGCCGACAAGCTGCTGACCCAGTTGCCGGTCCCGGCGGACCGAAGCGTGGTGGACGTGTCCGGCGACGGGCAGGAGAACTGCAACCCGCCGGAGATCGTGGACCGGGTGCGGGACGAGCTGGCCGGGGCGGGCGTCACGGTCAACGGCCTGCCCATCCTGGAAGGCGACGAGGCGACGACGCTGGAAGCCTGGTACCGGGACCACCTGATCGGCGGCCCGAACGCCTTTCTGGTGCCCGCGGAAAGCTTCGACGACTTCGACCGGGCCATCCGCCGCAAGTTCGTGACCGAGATCAGCGCGCTCCCCGGGATGCGCGCGGCTGCAAGGCGCCTGGCCTTGGGGCGCCAGCGTCCCGGCCCGTGACCTGCCGGCTTCTCCCGTCAGCCGGAGCCATGCAACACATTCCGGCAACGGGCGTTGCTGTAGGGCGCCCTTGAATGCTGAGATGCGCAAGAAGACCAGAACGACAACGGAAAAGGGAAGATTCATGACGACGCAGCCAAGGTTCTTGTATGTCATGGGAGGCGCGCTGATGGCCTTTCTCGCCTTCAGCGCTTCCGCTATGGCGCAGCAGAGCGGGATCACGTCCGGCCCGGCCGTTGGAACGCCCGTGGTGCCCAGCACAGCCGCGCAGAAGCAGAATCCTGCGAACGCTGCCTCGGACGGGCAGTCCAACATCACCGGCGTGCAGCAAGGCGCCGCTGGTGTCGGTGCTCCCGGCACCGTGGCGAAGTCAGGCTCGGAAGGCGGACCGTCGCCCGGACCCGGCAGCGGCAAGCGTCCGTGACGTCCGCTCCGAAGTGAGGAACTGGCTGGGCAGGGTTGCAGGGCGGCAAAACGCGATCCATTCGCCGGGCTGGCCCTTGACTCGGGGGGGCCCCCAACCATAGCTAAGAC
>CAXTUO010000769.1:0-2509 GCA_964247175.1 uncultured Acetobacteraceae bacterium
CCGGCGATCCACTGCCAGCTCGCCGCGTTGTTGGCGAGGTCGGCGTCCACCAGCGTGTCCCAGAAATACGCTTCCCCGGCCTGCCAGGGCAGCAGGAGCTGCTTCACCAGGAACGATGCGGCGATCATGCGGACGCGGTTGTGCATCCAGCCGATGTGCCAAAGCTGCCGCATCCCGGCATCGACGATGGGGATGCCGGTCCGCCCGCGCTGCCAGGCGCGCAGCCCGGCAGCGTCGTCGCGCACGGCCAGGCCGGCAAAGGCCGGGCGGAGCGGGCGCTCCGGCATCTGCGGGTTGTGCCACAGCAGGTAGGCCGAGAAGTCCCGCCACAGGATTTCGCCGAGGAACACCTCCAGCGCCTTGCCGGTTTCCCGCGCGGCCTGCCCCGCCGTGTGCCAGACCTGGCCGGGCGACAGCTCCCCCCAGTGCAGGTGCGGCGAGATCATGCTGGTGCCGGGCTGGCCCGGCAGGTTGCGCCCGGTGTCGTAGCCGTGCACCGCCTTGGCCAGGAACCCGGCCAGCCGGTCATGCGCCGCGGCCTCCCCCACCTGCCAGGTTTCACGGAACCCGCCGGCCCAGTCGGGATGGGTCGGCAGCAGGCCCCAGTCTTCGAGGCGGTCCGAGCGGGGCGGGGCGGGACAGGGGACGTGCTCGGGCGCGGGGGCGGGCGGATGCGGCGCTTCGAGCGTCCGGCAGGTGCGGGCGAACGGGGCGTAAACGCCGTAGATGCCGCCGGTCTTGGTGCGGATGCTGTCCAGGTCGAACAGGGTGGTTGTGCGGTGCAGCCGGAGCGCCGCGCCGACGCGCTGTAAAGCCTGGTCCACCGCGGCCTCGGCCTGGCGTGCCCAGGGTTCTTGCATCCGCCCGGCATGGACCTCCGCGGCGCCCACCTCCTGCGCCAAGGCGGGGATCACCGTGGCGGACGGCCCACGGCGCAGCACAAGCGCGGCGCCGCGCGCCGCGAGGCTCGCGGCCAGCGACGCCAGGCTGCCATGCAGCCACCAGCGCGCCGCACCACCCAGCGCCCACATGCCCGGCGTGTCGTCGTCCAGCACATAGACCGGCAGCACCGCCCGCCCGCCTTCCAGCGCGGCCAGCAGCGCCGCGTGGTCCGCCAGCCGCAGGTCCTGGCGAAACCACACGATGACAGGCGGCCCGCCCTCCGTCCCCTTGCTCATCCCCGACTCCGTGGACCCCAGGTCCAAATCCGCTTCCTTCTAAATGGGTCGTCTCAGCAACGGGTCCATAGCGCCGCCTTCAATCGCCGCCGACCCGCGGTGACGACCGGGCCTGCGGCCGGGCGCGGGCGGCGGCCTGCGCCAGGGTGAAGCTGAACAGCCGGTCCTGCCCCAGCAGGAACGCCCGGCCGCCGCGCGGAAACAGTTCGGCGATGGCCGGGTGCGCCACGTCCAGCCCGCCGGTGTAAGCGCCCAACGCCGGCAGCATCAGCCGGCGCGGGTCGGCGACGAAGCACGGCCGGGTCACGGCGCCGGCGCGGGTGGCGATGCTGGCCTTGGGATGGTGATGGCCGCACAGCTCGCCTTGCGCGCCGTGCTCGGCTTGGTGGCGGAACACCAGGGGACCCGCGGTCCAGGCATCCGTGGCGTGGCCGCCCAACCCGTCCGGCGGGACCGGGTCGTGGTTGCCCAGCACCCAGATGAACGCCGCCGCCTCGGTCAAGCCCCGCAGCCGCGCCGCGTCGCCCGGCGCCATCCGCAGCGACCCGCGCGCATCATGGAAGCTGTCGCCCAGCGCCACCACGGTGCGCGGCTGCCATCGCCGCATCAGCGCCGCCAACCGGTCGAGCGTCACCCGGGTGTCCCAGGGCGGCACCAACTGCCCGCGCACTGCGCAGGCCGACCCCTTCTCCAGATGCAGGTCCGCCACCGCCAGCAGCCCGGCCGCGGGCCAGACGACTCCGCCCAGCGGGTCCAGCAGCAGGCGCTCCCCCAGCAGATGCAGCGGCGCCGCCGTCATGCTGACCGCACCCGCTGATTGCGCGGCTTGCGCTGCAGGATCGCGAGGTTGGCGCGGTGTACCGGGTGCACGCGCATCGGCGCAGTGCTGGACGGGGCGTCGCCGGTCGCTTCCGCCACCAGCGCCTCCGTTTCCGCCAGCAGCGCGTCCTCGTTCCCAGCCGTTCGCACCGTTTCCCGCCCGATGTCCAGCAGCACCGGCACCGCCAGCGGCGACACCCGGGACAGCCGCACATGCCGCACCCGGCCCGCCACCCGCCCGAGCATGCCCGACAGCCGGCCCAGGTCGGTCAGCCCGCCCGCCGCGTCCGCCCGGGTCGCGCGCAGCAGCACATGGTCCGGCTGGTGCCGCCGCAGCACGTCGTAGATCAGGTCGCTGTTCACCGTGACCTGCCGCCGGCTCTTTTCCTGGCCCGGGTGGTTGCGCTCGATCAGCCCGGCGATCACGGCCACATTCCGGAACGTCCGGCGCAGCATGCTGCTTTCCGCCATCCAGGCTTCCAGGTCGTCGCCCAGCATGTCCTGCTCGAACA
>CAXTUO010000770.1:0-2505 GCA_964247175.1 uncultured Acetobacteraceae bacterium
GTGAGCGCGCCGAGCAGCGCCAGCATGGGCTTGTTCCTCCCGTCGGCACACGGCGAAACCCGGCGCCCTTCGTCCTGGAAGGCTTGATGCTGCACTGAAACCGCCGAAGCGTCCAGCAAAGGCCCACTTTTCGCGACCGCAGTCTCGCCCTCGCCGGCATTGGCTGGAGTGCATTTAACTTCATGACTATTGCTTTCCGTCAAAGCCACGACTTCCGGCGACGTTCGCAGGTGGCCTGCCATGACTAGCCCCGGCGCAAACCTTCGGTTTCGCCGAGGCTTGCGCCAGGACCCCGCCATGCATGGCAAAGCCTCGCTTTCGCGGCATTCCAACCGCCGGTTCGGGCATCACTTGCCCTACCGCGCCACCCAGGATGACCAGGACGGCGGCCACGTCGCGGTCATGCACCACGCCGCAGCCATCGCAGGCCCAACTCCTGACGGAGAGGGGCAACTTCGGGCCGACGTGGCGGCACGCCGGGCAGACGCCCGTGCTGCGCCGGAAGCGGGCGTGGACGTGCCACGCCCTGCCTGCCCACTCGGCCTTGTGGCGGAGGATGCGAAGCATCCCGCCCAGGCCCGCATCGGCCAGCGAACCCGCCATGCCGCGCTCCACGAGCGCCCGCGTGGCCTTGTGGACGTGATCGCGCCGCGCATCGGCCACATGCCGGTGCAGGCGGCCCAGCCGCGCCACCGTCCGCTTGCGGTTCACGCTGCCCCGCCTGCGCCGGTCCCGTTCCCGGTTGAGCCGCCGGACGCGCTTGGCGGCTCGCCTAGCCAGCCGGGGGTGCGCGATGCGCGTGCCGTCGCTCAGGGTCGCCAGCGCCAGCAACCCGTCGTCGATGCCAACCATGGGGTGCATCGGCTCGGCATAAACCTTGGGCGCGGCCTCGAACTGCGTGCTGACCGGTTCCTGGGTGACGGACACCACTGAGATGGTGCCCGTTTTTCGGACAGGCGGTTAAGCTCGGTTCGGCCTACGAGAAGGACGGACCCGATGACGGGCAAGCGGAAGCGGTATTCGGCGGAGTTCAAGGCGCGTGTGGCGTTGGATGCGCTGCGGGGTGAGCTGACGACAGCGCAGCTGGCGACCAAGCACGGCATCCATCAGACAATGGTGGGCGAGTGGAAGAAGCAGGCCATGGAGGGCATGGCGACGGTGTTCTCTGCGCAATGCGGAGCATTGGCGCGTGGCAAGGAGGCGGCGCAGGAGACGGCAAAGTCGTCCGAGGCCGAGGTGGAGAAGCTGCACGCGAAGATCGGGCAGCTGGTGGTGGAGCGGGATTTTTTGGCGAAAGCCTCCGGTCGATGAGCCTGGAGCGGAGGCGGCAGATGGTCGAGCCCGAGCACCCCAGCCTGTCCGTGGTGCGCCAGTGCGAGCTGGTGTCGATCAGCCGGTCGGGGTTCTACTACCAGCCTGCGGGCGAAACGCCGCTGAACTTGGCGCTGATGCGGCTGATCGACGCGCAGTTCCTGGAGACACCCTGGTATGGCTCGCGCCAGATGGCGCGTCACCTGCGGCGCGAGGGCTACACGGTTGGTCGCAAACGGGTGCGTCGGCTGATGGCCAAGATGGGCTTGGCGCCGATCTACCAGCGGCCGCGCACAACGGTGCCGCACCCAGGGCACCAGGTCTGGCCGTATCTGCTGCGCGACATGGTCGTCGACCGGCCGAACCAGGTTTGGTGCGCCGACATCACCTACCTGCCAATGCGGCGCGGGTTCCTCTACCTTGTCGCGGTGATGGACTGGGCGACGAGGAAGGTGCTGTCCTGGCGGGTGTCGAACACCATGGACATGGAGTTCTGCATCGAGGCGCTGGAGGAGGCCTTGGCCCGGTTCGGCATACCTGAGATCTTCAACACGGACCAGGGCAGCCAATTCACCTCGCCACGGTTCACGGGCGTGCTGCAGCAAGCCGGTGTGCGGATCTCCATGGACGGGCGGGGTCGCTGGATGGACAACGTGTTCATCGAGCGTCTGTGGCGCAGCCTGAAGTATGAATGCGTCTACCTGCACGCCTTTGAGACCGGCTCCGAGCTGCGGGCGGGCCTTTCGAGGTGGATCAGCTACTACAATGCCCGACGCCCTCACTCTACCTTGGCCGGGCGCACGCCTGACGAGGCCTACGGGGCAAGCGGGATGGGCGTGGTGAAACTGGCGGCCTGACAACAACCAGGGCCGAGCTTAACCAAGCCGCCAAACTGTCCAACGGGATGGGTCCACCTCAGTCATCAGAGCGCGCTTGCCCTCCAGATGCAGGTCCATGGCTCAAGCTCCCCCGTCAGCCCCGCGCCGCACAGCGCCACCCACGGGTCCGGCGCGAGCCACAGCAGTGCCTGCCCGGCTGCGCCCACGGCCATGGACCAGGACGCCACGGCCCGGCCCCCGAGCCGGTCCGGCAAGCCGCCCGCTACGCTCCGCACGGCGACGAAGCACATGCCGAACGCGAGCAGCGCGTAGCCCGCCCCGGCCCAGCCCCGCGCCGCGAAGAACAGGGACGCGA
>CAXTUO010000771.1:0-1735 GCA_964247175.1 uncultured Acetobacteraceae bacterium
ATTCGGACGCCGTGAGGTTCGACGTGGACGACACCCACGTCGTCTCGGGCCTGCTGCAGGTCCCCGAGCAAGCCATCGCCTGCTACGTCATGGCGCATGGTGCAGGGGCCGGGATGACGCACCCTTTCATGGCAGCCGTCGCGGACGGGCTCGGCGAACGCCGGATCGCAACGCTGCGCTACCAGTTCCCTTCCATGGAACAGGGCCTGCGGCGACCGGACGGGCCGGCCCTCGCGCATGCCACGGTGCGCGCGGCCATCGGAGCGGCTGCCCGGCTTGCCCCGTCCTTGCCGTTGATCGCGGGCGGCAAGTCCTTCGGTGGGCGGATGACGTCCCAGGCCCAAGCCGCGGCACCGCTCCCCGGTGTCCGCGGCCTCGCCTTTCTCGGCTTTCCGCTGCATCCCGCCGGCAAGCCGTCGGACGACCGGGCGAAGCACCTTTCCGAGGTGCGCATTCCGATGCTCTTCCTGCAAGGCAGCCGCGACATGCTCGCGACCCCGCAACTGTTGATGCCCCTCGTCGAACGGCTCGGGGGTACGGCAACACTGAAGCCGGTCCAGGACGCCGACCACTCGTTCCATGTTCCGGCCCGGTCTGGCCGGACAGACAGGCAGGTGCTTGCCGAAGTGCTCGATGCCCTGGCCACGTGGGTGCAGCCTGTCGCACGTCGCGGCGTCGACTGATCCGCTCCAAAGAACCGATGCCGTCCCAAGCCGTCCCAAGAGCCTCTGGCGATCCCCGGGCTGGCCAGGGCATCACCGTGCGGCCGGCAACGCGATGCGGGCCGCACGCTCGCTGTAGCGGTCTACCAGGGTGTCCGCCCGGTCGCGCAGCAGCCAGGTGAAGCGCGCCAGCTCCTCCATCACGTCCACCACGCGGTCGTAGAGCGGCCCCGGCCGCAGCCGCCCGGCGTCGTCGAACTGCTCGTAGGCTTTGGGGATGCTAGACTGGTTCGGGACGGTGAACATCCGCATCCAGCGGCCGAGCAGGCGCAGGGTGTTCACGGCGTTGAAGCTTTGCGATCCGCCGCTGACCTGCATGACGGCCAGCGTGCGCCCCTGGGTCGGGCGCACGCCGCCCTGCTCCAGCGGCAGCCAGTCGATCTGGTTCTTGAACACGCCCGTGATGGCGCCGTGCATCTCCGGGCTGCACCAGACCTGGCCCTCGGACCAAAGCGAGAGCGCGCGCAGCTCCTGCACCTTGGGGTGGTCCGGGCCGACGCTGCCGGCGACCGGCAGCTCGCGCGGATCGAAGATGCGCGTTTCGGCGCCGAGGATCTGCAGCAGCCGGGCCGCCTCCTCGACCAGCAGGATGCGCGGCGGATGGTCCATCCGTCGTGCCGGCTCCAGCTGTGCCGGGTTTGGCGGAGCCAGCAGCTCACGCCGCAGCGCGGGCATCGCGTCGTCCGGCGCGGAAGCCGGGCCGTGTTCCATGTCCATCTCCATCCTCCCCGTCGCCTGGCCCAGTGCCGCTTGCCAGGCAGCGCCTGTGCGGCTGGCACTCGGACCGGGTGCCAGAGCCGACCTCATCCTCGAACACTTCGGGTCTAGCACTCAACGGACCTGTCCAGGTCTTGCCGGACGAGCCCGGCATTGCCGGAAAGCGACGCCGGCGCTGGTCCCGGATGTCCGCCAGCACCCTGTCCGGAGAATATTATACAACAATAACAGCATACTAACTTGCAATCGCTCCCGAACCGCCCTACAACTTCGTTGAGAACAACGGAGGGCTGCGA
>CAXTUO010000771.1:1745-2495 GCA_964247175.1 uncultured Acetobacteraceae bacterium
GGACGGATGGCGTCGTGCGCTTTCCGGTGGAACGCCGGGCCAGGCCGACCCTGACCCTGGCCGAGGAGCTGGCGCCGCGGCAGGACCTCGCGCTTGCCATGGCGGACGAGAGGGCGGGCGACGAGGGGCATCCCGACACCCTGGTCCAGGCGGTCGATGCGTTCACCACCTTGGCCGAGACGCTGGAGTTCAGCATGGGAACGGAGGCGGCGCTGGCGCATCTGCGCGCGATGAACGAGGTGCAGGTCGAGCGGGCCTGCATGCTGGGCTGGGCCTACCGGGATGCCGAGGCGGCGGCCGAGCAGGCGCAGCTGAAGCTGAGGAACGCCAAGGCGGCCGGCTTCGACGGGCTGCTGGACGGGCTGGACGAGCAGGTGCGGCGCACCCGTTCCGAGTGGACGTTCCGCGCGCTTGCCGCCCGGGCGGCGGCCGATGCGGCGCGGGGCGCCCAGGAGGCGCTCGACTGCTTTGAGCGCGGCGAGCCGTGGCGGCGCCGGACGGGCGAGGAGGACGGCCTGCTCCTGTTCGACCTGAAAGACATGCTGGACGCGCGCCGGCGCGAGCGCAAAGGCGAGCCGGCCTGACAGGCCGGGCGGGGGTCGCTGGGGTTCCCCGCCGCCCGTGCCGTGGCACCACGTCCATGGCAGGCGTGCCCTGGGACGTTCCCAGGCGGACCGCTGGCACAACCGGCCAGAAGGAGACCGACGATGCCATGGACGCGCCTGAACCCGGCCGCGGTGGTCCAGCAGC
>CAXTUO010000772.1:0-2487 GCA_964247175.1 uncultured Acetobacteraceae bacterium
GCCCGGACGCCCGGATGCGCTGGGTGCTGGACCCCATCGACGGCACCCGCGCCTTCATCACCGGCCGCCCGACCTTCGGCACGCTGGTGGCCCTGCTGGACGGCTCGGTCCCGGTGCTGGGCGTGATCGACCAGCCGATTACCGGGGAACGGTGGATCGGCGCGTCCGGGCAGCCGACCCGGTTCCAAGGCACCCATGGCCGGGCCGGCTGCCGGCCCTGCGCCGGGCTGGAGGAGGCGGAGCTGTCCTGCACCGCGCCCGAGATCTTCGCCCCGGCGCAGTTCACTGCCTGGCAGCGCCTTGCCACCGCCACGCGCCGCACGTCCTGGGGCGGGGATTGCTACGCCTACGGTCTGCTGGCGCTCGGGGCCATCGACGTGATCGCCGAGCCGGGCCTCAAGGTCTGGGACTGGGCCGCGCTGGTGCCGGTGATTGAGGGGGCGGGCGGACGCATGACGGATTGGCAGGGCCGCCCCATGCACCCGGACGGCGACGGCTGCGCGGTCGCAGTCGGCGACCCGGCTTTGCTCGCGCCCGCGCTGGCGCTGCTGGCGGCTTGACGCGGGCCGTGCCGCCCCCTGCTATGGCCTGACCCGGTCACGGAGGCTCCATGCTGCGCTGCCTGTTGTTTCTGCTGCTGCTTGCCGTGCCTGCGCAGGCGCAGGTGACGCGCAGCCATGCCATCACGATCCTCGGCACGCCCGCCCTGCCTGCGGATTTTCCTTACTTTCCCTACGTGAACCCGGACGCGCCCAAGGGGGGCGAGGCGGTGTTCGCGATGGTCGGCAGCTTCGATGGCTTCAACCCCTACATCCTGCGGGGCAACGCCGCCATCGGCACCGGCGCACTGTGGCAGCCCGGTGTCGGCGGCACCGGCGCCGGGTCGGCGGGCGGCCATGTCTGGGAAACCCTGCTGGTCGGCTCGGCGGACGAGGTGGCGACCGGCTACGGCCACCTGGCCGAAACGGTCGAAATGCCTGCCGACCGCATGTGGATCGCCTTTGAACTGCGGCCGGAAGCGCGCTTCTCCGACGGCACGCCCGTGACCGCGCAGGACGTGGCCTGGACGTTCAACACGCTGATGGAGAAGGGCCGCCCCTCCGTCCGCGTCGCCTATGCCGACGTGCAGGACGCGGTGGCGGAGAATGACCGCCGGGTGGTGTTCCACTTCAAGTCGAACCAGAACCGCGACCTGCCGCTGGCTGTCGGCGGCCTGCCGGTGCTGTCGGAGAAGTGGTGGTCCACCCGCGACTTCACCAAGCCGCTGACCGAGCCGCCCTTGGGCAGCGGACCGTATCGCGTCGAGAAGTTCGAGTTGGGCCGCAGCGTGACCTATGCGCGCGACCCCAACTGGTGGGCACGGGACCGGCCCACGGGCCGCGGGTTCCACAACTTCGACCGGGTGCGGATCGAGTACTTCCGTGATCCCACGGTGGCGATGCAGGCGTTCAAGGCCGGGCAGATCGACTACCGGCAGGAGAACATCTCGAAGGAATGGGCGACCGGCTACGACTTCCCCGCCGTGCGCGACGGTCTGGTGCGCCGCGACGAGATCGAGCACCGCCTGCCGGTCGGCATCCAGGGGTTCAGCATGAACACGCGCCGCCCGATGTTCGCCGACCCGCGCGTGCGGGAAGCGATGGCCCAGGTGTTCGACTTCGAATGGATGAACAAGAACCTGTTCTTCGGCAGCTACAACCGCACCCACAGCTATTTCGGCAACACGGCGCAGGAATCGGCGGGATTGCCGGATGCGGGCGAGCAGGCGCTGCTGGCGCCGTTCCGCGACAAGCTGCCCCCGGTGCTGTTCACCGAGCCGTTCCGGATGCCCGAAACCGACGGGTCCGGCAACAACCGGGAAGGCCTGCGCCGGGCCTTGGCGCTGTTGAAGGAGGCGGGCTGGACGGTCCGCGACCGCAAGCTGGTGGATGGCAACGGCAAGCAGATGGCTTTCACCATCCTGCTGAGCGATCCCAGCCTGGAGCGGGTGGCGCTGCCGTACCAGCAATGGCTGCAGCGCCTGGGCATCGAGGTCGGCATCCGCACCGTGGACAGCGCGCAGTTCGAGCGGCTGACGGACGACTACGACTTCGACATGACGACCATGATCTACCCCGGGTCCGACCTGCCGGGGAACGAGCTGCGGGACGAGTTCTCCTGCATCGGCGCCAAGACGCCGGGGGGCAGCAACCTGTCCGGCGTGTGCGACCCGGCGGTGGATGCGCTGATCGAAAAGGCGGTCGAGGCGCAGGACCGCGAAACGCTGGCGACCGCCGGGCGGGCGCTGGACCGGGTGCTGCTGCGCGGCTGGTACATGGTGCCGAACTGGCACAACGAGCGGTTCAACGTCGCCACTTGGAACCGCTTCGGCCGGCCGAAGCAGCCGATCCGCGACGGCTTCGTGCTGGACAGCTGGTGGATCGACCCGAACCTGTCCGCCCGGGCCGACACGGCGCGCAAGCCGGTGAACTAGGCTTGGCCAACTAC
>CAXTUO010000773.1:0-2482 GCA_964247175.1 uncultured Acetobacteraceae bacterium
GACGGCGACCGTTGTTCCAGTGCTCGAGCACGACGTGCTGCCATGGGTCGAGCACGCTGCGTCCTGCGTCGCGGCGCCTTTTGCGCTCGGGAAACACTTCGCTGCGCAGGTGACGGAATACGGTTGAGCGGCTGATGCCGAGATGGCGAGCGATCGCCTGCCCCGAATAGCCTTGGCCGCGCAGCTCCCACACCTGCTCATGGGCAGCCAGACACGGCTCCCGACGGGCTGTGGCCAGAACCCGGGCCCTTGTCTGCGGCGGGGCAGGCGGAATGGACACCGCGCCGCGCTTGATGGCGGCGGCGTCGCGGCGGGCCTGCTCGGCCGCGCGCAGATCTTTGGCATGGGCGGTGAACACCACCTCCAGCGTCTCGGCCAGGTTCTGCAGCAGGTGGAAGCGGTCGGCAACTTGGACCGCCCCAGGCGCTCCGGCACGGGCGCCCTTGGCGTAGGCGCCGGCGCGATCGCGCGAGATCACGGCGACGCCGGGATGGCCGCGCAGCCAGGTTGCCAGCATGTCCGCCTCGCGGCCGGGCAGCAGCGCCACCGGCCGGTGCTGGTCGAGGTCAACCAACACGGTGCCGTAGCTGTGCCGCTTGCGCAAAGCCCAGTCGTCCACGCCGAGGACGGACGGCATTGCGGCGTCAGGCAGCGGTGCGCGCCGGACCAGGCGGAGCAGTGTGTTGCGGCTGGCGTCCAGCCCCAATTTACGGCCCAGGCGCACGCCAGCAGCGCCACCGAGCGCCAGGCCCACGGCCGTTAGCCGCCCGGTGGGGCGCGTCGTCTTGCGTGCCCACGGTGCTGCAAGACCGGGCAGGCGTTCGGCGAAAAGGCGGCGCTCGCACTAGGCATTGTCGCAAAACAGGCGTCGAATGCTCAGCCGGATCGTGACGGCATACTCGCCCCAGGGCAGGTCGGCAAGCGTCCGCCCGTAGCGGCTGTGCACGCGTTTAGATCGCCTGCCGCAGAACGGGCATCGCGCCGTGACCTGACGCGCGTGAAGGTTGATGGTGATGGCGGATTGGGCGGGCTCAAGCGCCCAGGTTTCGAGCCGGACGTGGGTTGCGTCCGGCAACAAGCACGAAAGCAGGTTCACTCAACCTATATGGGGATGCCCAGGCTCGATCATCGAAAGTGGCCAAGAATCCAAAATGCTTTAGACGGCGCCCGGCACGGGCCAGCTCAGCCTTGCGCCAGTCCCTGCAACAACGCCCTCCCCCCGCTGAAAGCGCGGGGTGTATGGCGCGACGTGATAGTCGGTACTCCTGGATCTGTTCCGCTATCGAATTAAGTTGCGAACAAGGTGCAATCTTGCTTTGATGGTTGCAACAAGTTTTCTGGTGATTTGAGAGACGTGTTTTGCCATTTTGGATAACTGCAAGGAAAACTGTCGTTTTCTTGGTTCCCGACGTGACGGGCCGGGCCATCCGGGCGAGGCAGGCTGGGCGACACGGCGCAGAAGGTGTCCCTTGAACGACGCCGTATGGGATCGGCACCAAGGTGCGTTGCGGCGACAGACCGCCCTGGCCGGATTCGGTGAGCTCGCGCTCCGGTCCGAAAACGTAGACGAGATTCTGCCCGAGGCCTGCCGCCTCGTGGCCGAGGCGCTGGGCACCGACCTCGCCAAGATTATGGAGCTGCGACCGGACGGCAAAACCCTGCTGGTGCGCGCCGGCGTGGGCTGGAAGCTCGGCGTCATCGGCGAGATGACCATCAGGGTTGCCGACGACACCTCCGAGGGCCACGCGCTCAAGACGGGCGAACTCGTGATCTCGTCCGACATCACGACCGAGACACGCTTCCGCTACCCGTCCTTCCTGACCGAGAACGACGTCAAGGCGCTTGCCAGCGTGGTCATCATCGGCGGCCAGGGCAGGCCGTCCTTCGGCGTGCTACAGGTGGACAGCCGCTGGCCGCGCGCCTTCACCGACGAGGACACTGCCCTCCTGCGCGGCTACGCCAACCTGATCGCCGCCGCCGTGGACCGCCTGCGCGTGTTGGGCGAGGCGCGCGGGGGCGAGGCGCGGCTGCGCGTGGGCGCGGAGCGACAGCGGGCGGCGCTGAAGACCGGCCTGATCGGCTTCTTTGAGTGGGACACGCCCGCCCGCACGATCACCGCCGACGAACACTTCGCCGGCTTCTGCGGCTTCGACCCCGCGGCCACGGCCGCGGGCGTGCCGCTTGTGGACCTGGTCGCCCGCATCCACCCCGAAGACCGCATCGCAGTCGTGGAGCGCGTCGAAGCGTCACTCGCCTCGACTGCGGACTACGCGGACGAGTTCCGCGTCGTCCACGCGGACGGGACGGTGCGCTGGGTGCAGATGCGCGGCCACTGCACCGAGCAGGCAAACGGACGACCGCTGCGCTGTACCGGCACCGCCGCCGACGTCACTGCGGCCAAGGCGGCCGGGGCCGCCCTGCGCGAGAGCGAGGCGCGGTTCCGCCACATGGCCGACAGCGCGCCGGCGCTGATTTGGATGAG
>CAXTUO010000774.1:0-2476 GCA_964247175.1 uncultured Acetobacteraceae bacterium
GCACCGGCGAGGCGCCCCAACCGTCCCGCCCGTGCCCGGCCCGCCACCATTCGGCGCAGGACCGCGCCGCCGCGTCCACCTGGCCCGCCAAGCCGGTCCGCGCCGTGCCGACGCCCGGCGCCACCAGCGCCGCCGAAGCATAGGCGCAGCCAATCCCGAGCAGCAGCGACGAGCAGCGGTCCACGGCGGTCGGGAACACCGACAGCGGCTGGGACACGTTGCTGAGGGCGACGATGGGGACGGTGAACCCGATCAGCGCGAAGCCGTAGGAGTCCTGCCGCCGGGCCGTGCTCGCCAGGACGGTTGCCATCCCCAGCCACGCCGCCAGCAGCACGTCGAAAGCCAGGGTATCCTGCGCGAAGGCGTTGGTGACTGCCACCGCCACGACGGCGCCGACCAGCGTGCCGACCACGCGCCAGGCGGACTTCTCAAGCGAGCTGGCCCGGGTGGCGAGCGACACCGACAGCACGGTCCAGGCCGCCCATTCCGGCCGCGTCAGCTCAAGCGCCATCGCGAGATAAAGCGCAACGACAACCGTCAGCCCGAGCCGGACCGCGTCGGCCGCCTGCTGCGGCCACCATGAACGCCCGTCCTCCTGGGAAACGAGGGCGCGGCTACGTTCGCTATGTCCCATGGCTTCGGATAAGGGAGGCTGCGGGAATTGGATAGCCTGTCCTTGCAGGCGCCGCGCATCAGCCTGCGTGCCGGCGGTGGACCCGTGCGGGCCGCAAGGGTCGGGCACGGTGCTGTTTCCGTGCGCCCTGCCCGGAACAATCCCGCGCCGCCAAGGGCTGCGGGGACGGCAAAGAAGGCAAGGCCAGTGGCCTCCGTGAACCGCTCCGGATCTCCTCTCTCTCAGTTTGATTAAGCAACAGAGTCTGATGCAAGCAAAGCCTCTTAATCAAAAAAAATTGATGCCTGTCATGACGATTTTGGCTACCAATTCCTCGTTGGGCTGACATGCTCATCAAGCAAATGCCGAGCTTTGCTTTCCCCGATTTTTCCATTGATTGTGAAGCGACTTAACAGACGTCCACCATAGGGTGCGTCTGCGATCCTGGGTGCCTTCACGCATCCCGTAGAAGCTGCACATGCCCTGAAACAGGAGCTGATATGATGGACACGATCACTTCGCGTTCCGGCGACTTGCGCGGCGCGGCGCTGCTCAACGACCCCGTCCTCAGCAAAGGCACCGCGTTCTCCAGGGATGAGCGGCAAGCGCATGGCCTGGAGGGCCTGCTGCCCCACGCGGTCGAGACCCTGGACCGGCAGTTCGAGCGCGCGATGGGCCAACTGGCGCAGCAGCCAAACGACCTTGCGCGCTACAACTACCTGACCGCGCTGCAGGACCGGAACGAGACGCTGTTCTTCCGGGTGGTCATGTCGGACCCCAAGCGGTTCCTGCCCATCGTGTATGACCCGACGGTGGCCGACGCCTGCCTGCAATACGGCCACATCTACCGCCGGGCGCGCGGCATGTACATCAGCCTCGACATGCGCGGGCGCATCGCGGACGTGCTGCGGAACTGGCCCGTCCGCGACGTGCGCTTCATCTGCGCCTCCTCCGGCGGGCGCATCCTGGGCCTGGGCGACATCGGGGTGAACGGGGCGCCGCTGCCGGTCGGCAAGCTGCAGCTCTACACCGCCTGCGCCGCGGTGCCGCCGGACGGCATGCTGCCGATCCTGGTGGACATCGGCACCACCAACGCCCCGTACCGGGCCGACGGGCTGTACCTTGGCCTGCGCCAGGAGCCACCGCCGGCCGCGGAGCTGGACAGCTTCATGGACGAGTTCGTGCAGGCCGTGCAGGAGGTGTTCCCCGGCTGCTGCCTGCATTTCGAGGACTGGAAGGGCACGGACGCGCTGCGGCTGCTGGACCGCTACAAGGACAAGATCCTCTGCTACAACGACGACATCCAGGGCACGGCCAGCATCACCATCGCCGGGCTGACCACGGCCTTGCAGATCAAGAACGAGAAGCTGGCGGACCAGCGCGTGCTGTTCCTGGGCGCAGGCTCGGCGGCGTTGGGCATCGGCGGCATGATCGCCAAGGCGATGCGCAACGACGGCCTGAGCGAAGAGGACGCCCACGGCCGGATCAGCATGTTCGACGTGAACGGGTTGGTCGAGCCGTCGCGCACGGACCTCAACCCCTGGCAGAAGCCGTTCGCCCATAGGGCGGAGCCGTCCAAGGATTTTGTGAAGACCATCGAGGCGCTGAAGCCCACGGTCCTGATCGGCGTCAGCACCACGTTCGGCGCCTTCACGCAGGAGGTGGTGCAGGCGATGAGCAAGCTGAACGCGCAGCCGGTTATCTTCGCGCTGAGCAACCCGACCGACAAGTGCGAGTGCACGGCCGAGCAGGCCTATACCTGGTCGGACGGCCGCGCGCTGTTCGCCGCCGGCATCCAGTTCCCGGATTTCACCTACAAGGGCCGCCAGTTCCACCCGGGCCAGGCGAACAACTTCTACATCT
>CAXTUO010000775.1:0-2473 GCA_964247175.1 uncultured Acetobacteraceae bacterium
AGCCCGTCCCGCCCGAGGCCGCGCAGCACGCCCAACGCGCCGTCCGCTGCCGCGGCGCTCAGCACGCGGCCATCGACCAGCGGACGCCGGTAGCGCTGCAAGCCCATCGCCACCCCGGTCAGCGTCGTCACCGTGCCGCTGGTTCCCAGCAGCCGCACGCCGCCCATCCGCCCCTCATGCGCGATGCAGTGCACCCGCTCGAAGGGCTGGAGCCGGGCGGCGGCGTCATCCACCATGGCAAGGAACCCGTCCGCGGTGAAGGCCCTGGGTCCGTAGCGTTCGGACAGGTTGACCACGCCGATGGGCAGGCTGTCGTAGCCGATCAGCTCCGGCCTGGCGCCGGGGCCGCCGAGGCGCACCCAGGCCAGCTCGGTCGAGCCGCCGCCGATGTCGAACAGCAGCGCCCGGCGGCCCGCGCCGGTCAGCAGCGTGGCGCAGCTTTCCAAGGCAAGCTCCGCTTCTTCCCGCGCCGAGATCACGTCGAACCGGATGCCGGTCTCCGCCCGCACCCGGGCCAGGAACTCGCCGACGTTGGCGGCGCGCCGGCACGCCTCCGTGGCGATGGCCCGCATCGCCCGGATCGGCCGCCGGGCCATGCGGGCCGAACACGCCTGCAGCGCGTCGATGGCGCGGTCCATGGCCGTGGCGCTGAGCTTTCCCGTGGTCTGCAGCCCCTCCCCCAGCCGCACGATCCGGCTGAAGCTGTCCAGCACGCGGAAGCCGCCGCCATCGGGCGCGCCGATCAGCAGCCGGCAGTTGTTGGTGCCGAGGTCGAGCGCGGCGAACGCCGGGGGGCGCGGGCCTCGATCCCTATCCGATTGCAGCGCATCGACCATCCGGGGTCCCTTCAAAGGTCCCATATGGCGTCAGTGTCGGCGCCGTTCGATAGCGGGTGCAAGCTGAATGTTCACAATCGCCTGCGGATGGTTGATCAGCCCGGGGCGGCATGGTATCTGCCGACACCGCACCGTACTGCGGCGTTGGGGGATAGTTTAGCGGTAGAACTTCCGACTCTGACTCGGAAAGCCTTGGTTCGAATCCAGGTCCCCCAGCCAAGCCGTCACCACGGGATCGCTTCCCCGTGCTGGTCGTAGAACCCGCCGCTGTGCTCCTCACGCAATCCGCCCAACACGGTAAGCAGTTCGCGGGCTGCCACGTCCGGCGGGCGGACATCGAGGCCGGCCTTGCTGAACGGCGCGGACAGTGCCGTGTCCACGGTGCCCGGGTGCAGCGCCACGCAGATGCCCGCCGGGTTGTGCCGGCGCAGCTCCACCGCCACGGTCCGTACCAACTGGTTCAGCGCCGCCTTGGACGCGCGGTAGCTGTGCCAGCCGCCGAGCCGGTTGTCGCCGATGCTGCCGACGCGGGCGGACAGGGTGGCGAACACGGCGCGGCCCTCGCGCGGCAGAAACGGGCAGAAATGCTTCATCAGCAGCGCCGGGCCGATCGCGTTGACAGCGAAGGCGTGCGCCATGTGGGCGGGGTCGATGTCGCGCCACCCGCGCTCGGGCCGGAAGCGGGCGTCGTGCAGGAAGCCGGTGGCGTCCAGCACGAGGCGGATTTCGCCGTGCACTGTTGCGGAGGCCGCGGCGGCGGCGATGCTCGGCTCCGACAGCAGGTCGAGCGGTGGGTTGCTGGTGCGGCCAAGGCGCAAGACATGGCCATAGGCGCTGTCCTGTTCCAACGCCGCCGCCAGCGCACGTCCCAGCCCGCCGCCGGCGCCGATCACCACTGCCACTGTCATGCGCCCGGCGCTATGCCGGCCAGGGCGAGACGCCGACGATGTACGCGTGGCCGCCCAACATCAGCGCGTAGGCCACGACTCCTGCAGCGGGCCGCCACCAGCCCATTTCCCGCATGTCGAAACTGTTGCGCCCAGCCAGGATGGCAGCGAACGGCACGATGGAGGTGCGGGAGGCGAAGGCGTTCCAGACCTTCGCGCCCAGCGCCCGGCGGCGCTTCGCGTCGATGGACACCGTGCCAACCCCGGCGGTGATCGCCAGCGCCGCGAAGAACAGCAGGGAGGCCACGTCGCCGTTGCCGATCAGGTGCAGGCCCGACCAAAGGGCCACGCCCGTCAGGAACGGGTGCCGGGTGATGCGGACGATGCCCTGCGGCGCGAGGTCCACCAAGCCCTCTTGCGCCACCGCGGTCGGGTTCGGCGTGGAAAGGCCGATCACCACGAGCAGGAACGCCGGCAGCATCAGCGCGATCATGACCGGCTTCCACACCTGGAGCTGCCCCCAGGTCGGCACGTAGGGCGCGGATTGGTAGGCCAGCACCAGCCAGATGATGGCGCCGACCGAGGCGGCCGAAAACGCCAGCATGTAGCCGCGCAGTCCGACCGCCGCCACGGCCCGGTCCCGCAGACCGGTGCCGGACACCCCAAGGTGGATGCCAAGAAAGGCCAAGGCGGCAAGCGCAAGGGAAACCATGGCTGACCCTAGAACGGGGAAGCGGGGCGGCAAAGATC
>CAXTUO010000776.1:0-2470 GCA_964247175.1 uncultured Acetobacteraceae bacterium
GGGCTGCCGCAGCCGGCGCGTCCGTGTCTTCCTCCGCCGGTGCGGCGGCCGCGCCGGGCACCACGGGCGGCGGCAGGCGTGCGGCCAGCTCCGCGGCGGTCACGAACTGCCCGGGCGTCAGCGTCTTCAGGCCCAGGTGCTCCTGGGACAGCGCCGCCAGGCGGTCCGGCTCGTTCAGCAGCGCCCACTCGCCGCGCAGCACGCCGATGCGCTCGCGGGCCGCGTCGGTCGCCTTCAGGGTATGCGCGATCTCGCGGTCCAGCATCTGCGCCTGGTGCTTGGACTGGTAAAGGTACAAGCCGGAGCCGCCGGCCAGCAGCATGCAGATGCAGGTCAGGGGACGGATCATGCTGGGACATTCCGGTGATGGGTTGCGGCAAGGCGGGCCATGGCACGGAGCCGGGCGCTGCGGGCGCGGGGATTGGCGCGGGCCTCCTCCGCGTCCGGACGCTCGGCGCCGCCCGTCAGCAGCCGGAACTCCGGCGCCGCGCGTTCCATCAGGCTGCGCGGGTCGTGGCGGGACGGCGCCGGGGCAAGACCGGCGGCATCCTGCATGAAGCGCTTCACCAGCCGATCCTCCAACGAATGGAACGACACCACCACGAGCCGCCCGCCCGGCGACAGCAAGGACGCCGCCTGTTCCAGCGCGCGCTCGACCTCGCCAAGCTCGTCGTTCACCCGGATGCGCAGCGCCTGGAAGCTGCGGGTGGCCGGGTCGATGCCGGAGCGGTCGGGCGGTGCCACCCGGCGGATGATGGCGGCGAGCTGCAGCGTCGTCGTGATCGGCGCCTCGGTTCGGGCGGCAACAATGGCGCGGGCGATGCGCCGGGACAGCCGCTCCTCCCCGAACTGAAACAGCGTGTCGGCCAGCTCGGCTTCCGGCAGGTCGCGCACCAGGTCCGCCGCCGTGGGGCCGGACATCGCCATCCGCATGTCGAGCGGCCCATCGGCGCGGAAGCTGAAGCCGCGGGCGGGGTCGTCGATCTGAAACGAGGACACGCCGAGGTCCAGCACCACGCCGTCCAGTTGGCCGACGCCCTGTTCCGCCAGCAGGCCGACCATGTCGCCGAAGCGGCCCTGCAGCAGATGCAGCCGGCCGGGGTGGCGGGCGGCGAGCGCAGCACCGCGGGCAATGGCCGCCGGGTCGCGGTCGATGGCCCACAGTGTACAAGGTGCCGCGTCCAGGATCGCCGAAGCGTAGCCGCCCCCGCCGAACGTGCCGTCCAGAAACGACTCCCCGGGCATGGGCGCCAGGTGGCGGAGCACCTGGGGCAGCATGACGGGCACGTGGCCCGGGGATTGGGGGCCCGGGGTCGTATCGGGCGCGGGCGTCATGCGTGCCCCGCCGGCAAGGTCAGGGCGCGGGTGCGGGCGGCGTTGCGCGCGTCCGCCCGGCGCTTCTCGGCCGCTGCCGGCTCCCAGATCTGGAAGGTGCGGCCCAGGCCCATGAAGACGACGTTGTCGGCGAGGCCGGCGTGCTGCACCAGCGACTCCGGCAGCACGATCCGCCCTTCCTTGTCCGCTTCCACCCGCGTAGCGTCGGCGTAAAGGGTCATCATCAAGTCGTCCTGGTCCTCGCTGAACATGTCCAGCCGGTCGAGCGGCCCCGCCAGCGTTTGGAACACCGCTTCCGGCCAGGCTTCGATGCAGGGATGCTTGTGCGACGGGCGAAGGATCGCGCAGGCCGGGCCACCGTCCGACTCGCTGCGCAGATGCGCGCGGAACGGCGCCGGGATTGACACGCGGCCCTTGGCGTCGAGACGGTTCTGATGCGTGCCGAGGAAGTGGCTCATCCAGCCCAGCCCACCCTTTCCGCCTCAGAATATGCCCGTCCTGCGGCGGGCCCGCTCCCTCGCTGCACGACGCGGGCAGGCATGGGATAACATGGGCTACCATGGGCAAATATGGGCGTCAAAGGTATTGGGAATAAATGTTGCGGGACGCGCTGAAAAATCCCTTTGCAATCAAAGGGTTGCAAGCCGAAAAAACATTCCGGCTAAAACATATTTCTTTCCCCGCATCATTCGCGTTTCGTTCTTGTGGATAACTCTGTGGACGGAAAAATCGCCAGACGGCCTGTAAGCCGGGTTCTGTCCGGTCCCGCACCAAAAAGCGCGGGACCGGGACGGCCATTCCTCTGGGACGCGCATCGCTGCGCGCCTCGCGCGACCAACCCGGGCGACGGGGCGGAAACGCCCCTGCGTCACGCGCCGGTTGTCCCGTCCGCGCCGCCGGCCACCCCTATTCGGTCTTGCTCCCGGTGGGGTTTACCCTGCCGCCCCTGTTGCCAGGGGCGCGGTGCGCTTTTACCGCACCGTTTCACCCGTGCCGACTGGCCTTGGCACGAGACCTGGGGCGAATCGGCGGTTTGTTTTCTGTGGCACTGTCCCTGGGGTCGCCCCCGCCGGCCGTTAACCGGCACCGTGTTCCCGTGGAGCCCGGACTTTCCTCCACCCCGGCCAGGACGCCA
>CAXTUO010000777.1:0-2467 GCA_964247175.1 uncultured Acetobacteraceae bacterium
CGCTCGGCGCCTGCGCCGGCCATCCGGAGTTGCTGGAAGGCTGCGCGGTGCTGACCCCGCACGAAGGGGAGTTCACGAAGCTGTTCGGCCCGGTCGGCTCCGACCGGATCGCCGCAGCCCGGGCGGCGGCGCGGCGCGTGGGCGCGGTGGTGCTGCTGAAAGGGGCGGACACCGTGGTCGCGGCGCCGGACGGCCGCGTCGTGGTCAACGACAGCGCGCCGCCCTGGCTCGCGACCGCCGGGGCGGGGGACGTGCTGGCGGGGCTGGTGGCGGCGATGCTGGCGCAGGGCATGGCGGATTGGGACGCCGCCGCCGCCGCCGCGTGGCTGCACGGACGCGCCGCGGCGCTGGCGGGCCGGAGCCTGATCGCCGAGGACCTGCTGCCCCGCATCGCAGGAGCCGTCGCGGAGGCCGCCGTATCGTGACACCCGCCCGCCCTATGGCGCCGGCGTGCCGCCGTGCTAACTTCGTGCGGGAGGGAGCCGTCCGATGAGTGACATCACCGCGCCGACCGGCCTGTTCGACCGCGCGATCCGCCGGATCACGACCGTCTGGCGCGACATGGCGGACCGCGTGTCCACCGACGAGGACCAGGGCATTGCCAGCCAGATGCGCGCCTGCCTCGATGCCCGCGGCGGCGAGGTCAGCGCCCGCAACCGCGCGGCGAAGCTGGCCCAGGCCTACCTGACCTTGGACGCCGAAGGGCGCAAAGGCTTCCTGCGCGACCTCGCCTCCTTTGACAGCGACCCGGAAGCGGTGGCCCGGGCCTTTGAGGCGATGAGGACCGCCACCGACGACGCCGAGCGCGCGACCGCCAAGGTCCGGCTGCGCCGCGCGCTGGAGCCGCCGCGGGTCCGCCTGCTCACGCAGTTCACCACGATCCCGGACGGCATGAAGTTCCTTGTGGACCTGCGCGCCACGCTGCTGGAGCTGACCCGCACCGACCCCTACCTGGCGGCGCTGGACAGCGACATGCGCGGCCTCCTGGCCAGTTGGTTCGACGTGGGCTTCCTGGAATTGCAGCGCATCGACTGGAACAGCCCGGCCGTGCTGCTGGAGCGCTTGGTCGGCTACGAGGCGGTGCACGAGATCCGCTCCTGGAGCGACCTCAAGAACCGCCTGGACAGCGACCGCCGCTGCTACGCGCTGTTCCACCACCGCATGCCGAGCGAGCCGCTGATCTTCGTGGAGGTGGCGCTGGTGCGCGGCCTGGCCGACAGCGTGCAGCGCCTGCTCGACAAGAAGGCGCCGCTGCTTGACCCGAAGGAGGCCGACACGGCGATCTTCTACTCCATCAGCAACTGCCAACGCGGCCTGGCCGGCATCAGCTTCGGCAACTTCCTGATCAAGCGCGTCGTCGAGCTGCTGGGGGCCGAGTTCCGCAACCTGAAGACGTTCGCGACCCTGTCGCCGATCCCCGGCTTCGGCAAGTGGCTCGGCGCCAAGCTGGCCGAGGGCGACCCGGCGCTGCTGAGCGAGGAAGAGGCCACGAGCCTGCGCGCCGCGGCGCCCGGGGGCGCGTCCGTGCATGAGACCGGGCCGCAGGCGCTCGACGTCATCCTCAAGCAGCGGGGCTGGTTCCGCGACCCGGCCTTGCAAAAGGCGGCCGAGCCGGTGCTGACCCGCCTGGCCGCGCGCTACCTGATGGTGGAGGCCCGCGGCAGCCGGGCGCTCGATCCGGTGGCCCATTTCCACCTGTCGAACGGCGCCCGGGTGGAGCGGATCATCATGGGCGCCGACACCGGCGGCAAGGGCGTGCGGGAAAGCGCCACGCTGATGGTGAACTACCTGTACGACCCCGCGAAGATCGAGGAATACCACGAGGACTACGCCGGCGACGGCAAACGCAACGCCAGCACCGCGGTCCGCCGCTTGGCGCGGGGCTGGGCTTAAGGGAGGACCGGGCATGAACGCGCCGAACCCAATCATCCGGGAAGCGTCGCCGCGCGTCGCCGGGCTGCGCGAGATCGAGAAGAAGCTGCTGTGGCTGTCGGCCTGGATGGTGCACCACGCCAACCACATCCGCCCGAACCGCGACGGCCTCAAGGTCGGCGGGCACCAGGCGAGCTGCGCCTCCTGCATCAGCATCCTGACGGCGCTGTACTTCGAGGTGCTGCGCCCGCAGGACCGGGTGGCCGTGAAGCCGCATGCCGGCCCGGTGTTCCACGCCATCAACCTCCTGCTGGGCCGCGAGCGGCCGGAGCGGCTGTCCACGCTGCGCCAGATGGGCGGCATCCAGAGCTACCCGAGCCGCACCAAGGACGGGCCGGAAGTCGATTTCTCCACCGGGTCAGTGGGCCTCGGCGTGGCGCTGACCAGCTTCGCGTCCTTGATGGGGGACTACGTGCGGCTGCATGGGCTGGACGCCGGCCTGCCGCCGGGCCGGCACGTCGCCATTGCCGGTGATGCGGAGCTGGATGAGGGCAATATCTATGAAGCCTTGCTGGAAGGTTGGAAGCACGATGTC
>CAXTUO010000778.1:0-2466 GCA_964247175.1 uncultured Acetobacteraceae bacterium
TGGTTCTTGCCGGGATGCTCCCGGTCCTGGTGGCTGCTGCCGGGGCCGCCGAAACGGCCAGTGTGCTCGTTCTTGCTCATGTTCAACGGTCCTGCTGCAAGCCCTTGTTGGTCGTGTTCTGCTTGGTGTTCCCGGCCTGGCCATGCTCGGCCAGGTTGCCGTCGGGCGAGCCGTGGGCGGGGCCGCCGGCGATGTCGGCCTTGCTGAGGTCCCCGCCGCCGTGCTTCGGCCGCTGGTCCGGGGGAACCGGGGGTGGATGTGCAGACATGGCGTCCTCCTTGTGTCCGGGCAGACAACGGCCAGGCAGGGGGCCGGTTCGCATTGTTCCTGAACACAAGAGCCTGGCGAGGCTCGAACGTCGAAATGCCAGACTTGCCACCACATTGCGCGCCGTCCGACCTTAATTTTTCAAGTGCTCGTGTGTCCATCGCAAATGATCAGACAGCCTGCTAAGTTTTAGTATTGAAACCAAGAGAAATATTGAGAGAGTGCCATGAGAACATCACTTCGTGTTGCGCGTGCCGCAGGATGCATCCTGACCGCCTCGCTCGCTCTCGGTCCGCCAGCCCTGGCGCAGCAGCAGAACGGCATCACGTCCGGCCCGGCCGTTGGAACGGCTGTCGTGCCCGGTACGACGCCACAGAAGCAGAACCCTGCAGTCCCCACGGGTTCCGGGCAGGCCGACCCCGCCCTTCAACAAGGCGCGGCTGGCGTCGGCGCTCCTGGGGTGGCGGCCAAGCCAGGTTCCGAAGGAGGCTCGTCGTCCGCCCCGGGCAGCGGCAAGCGCCCGTGACCCAGCGGTTCAAGATCGCCGAACAGGCGCGGGACCCGAGCGATGACAGGGGCATCATGGATGTTCAATGGTTGGTGGCTTCCTGCATCATGTTGCTGTCACCGCTAAGATGCCGGAGCGGCCGTGTTGGCGGTTGGAGACGACCCTCTCGCCCCCGCTTACTCCGCGAGGGTGCCGCGCCAGGTAGGCTTGCATGATGCGGCCGCGACCGCCTGCCGCCTGGATCGGAGGTGTCGCGAACCGCCTGGAGGCTGCAGTCGCTGCAACTGGAACCGCCCATCACGGATCGCCTGCGTTTGGCCGCCTCTGTACGTCGATGTCATCCTTTGATCCCGAAACGGTCGTTGACCTGGCGCGCACTCTGCACACGCTTCGGAACGACAAGTGTTACGCTGGGGTGACAGCAGCGGCCAGGGTCACTGTTTATGCCGACTTGCGGCCCGTCGCCGTGACCGCCGAAGTCGCAGCCTTTGTTGGCCTGGCATTCTGCACGCTGTTCCACGGCGCGCTCACCCGTGCCCATCGTTGTGATGGCGCCGGGCATGTCGGCATTCACCTTTGGCCGGTTGCCACCCTGCCCGGCGTGCGCGCGTATCTGCTGATCGCTGACGACGGGCAAGGCTTCAATGGCGGACCACAAGCCACAGCAGACAGCGGCGCTGCGGTAGCCCGCCACTGCGTCGAGCAGTGCGGCGGCACGCTGACGCGCGAGGCTGGCTCCAGCACGGTTTGGCGCATCACGCTGCCCCAGTAGATAGAAAGGATCGTGGAAGCGTTGCCGGTGAGATGATGGCTTGAGCTGCTGCTTCGTTCTGCGCATGTGCGGCCCGGACCTGCACAGAACACTCAGTTGGCAACACAAGCTTGGTGGCAGCCCGGCCGTTTCCCTCGCACGCCCGCGTCAGGTCGGCTCTGCCGACACGGTGACACGAAGGAAGGATGAACGCATGATGAGCACCAGGAACCCGGACAAGGCCGAAGCGGATGCCGTGCCCAGCGACGGAGCCGCAGAAGACCATGCACCCATGCTAGCCGAGCAGCGCCCGCTGACGACGCCGGGTCGCGCGCAGCCGGTGGATCAAGCGGCGCAGGAGGAGGCCGCCGAGGAGCGGGCAGAAAGCGGCGGCTACAACTGAACGTCGGCGCAGCCGGGTGATTTCAGCCGCCGGGACAAGAACGTTGCGACAAGCAATCCGCCCAGCGCCGTCTTGTCCCTTGCCTGCGCTGCCGTGCTTGCCGCAACTGCGGCGGAAGCGGATGAGCAGAGGGCTGTTCCAGAGTCGTGCCTGGTCTGCGCGGGCCCCGACGGGACTGCGGCGCTTACGGAAAGGGGTGGTATGCTGCGGGACCCGGCGTGACGCCCATCTGCTCCCGGGTTTCTCCCGCACGGTGCTGCAGCCGCCAAGCCGCCGCGAAATGGCCGTTGTCCCGGATCAGCTCCTGCGGCGGCCCATCCTCGACGACGCGCCCGTCATGCAGCACGAGCACCCGGTCGAAGGCCATGACGGTGGACAGGCGGTGCGCCACGGCGATCACGGTGCGCGTGCCCGCGAACGCCAGCAGCGCCTGCTGCACCTGTTGTTCGGCCTCGCTGTCGAGCGCGCTGGTCGCCTCGTCAAGCAGCAGCACGGGCGCCTGCCGGAGCAGCGCGCGGGCGACGGCGATGCGCTGCC
>CAXTUO010000779.1:0-2461 GCA_964247175.1 uncultured Acetobacteraceae bacterium
GCCGCCTCACGCGCACGCCAAACACTCCAGATCGACAGGGGAGATGAGCAGCTACATGGCATCTGCTATATGATACCGCACCTACGCCGCACTCTGGACAAACGGCGTCGAACAGGTAGACCGAGTTGCGGCGATGGTCGCGCAACGCCCGCGGGCGCGTGCCGCGCGGCGCCCAGACCCTAGATCCGGCGGCGGCGAACCAGGCCAGTGGCGGCTAGGCCGGCACCGAGCAGCGCCATCGAGGCCGGCTCCGGCACAGAGGTTGGCATCGTTGCCTGCACCTGCTCCTGCGCGCCCGACAACAGGGAGAACTGATAAGTGCCGGGGTTCAGGGTGACGGTAAAGCTGAAAGGCGCGAGGGCGTTGGCGATGCCGCTGTTGCCAGTGCCGCTCGTGGATGTGGTCGAGGTGTTAAGCACGTCGGGCGAGTAAACCTGCGTCGCGAAGCCGGCACCGGACACGGTGAAGCTTGCGTTCACCTGCGTGCTGGCAAACTCGCCCGGGTTCGTCGTGGTCGCGATCACACTGTCGCTTGCGTTGAAGGCCAGCGTGAAAATCTGAGTCCCCGTCATGGAAACGACGACGTTGAAGCCGGTCGAGGTGCCCGCGGTCGAGGAAGCCGTGCCAGGGGTCGCGATGCGACCCTCTGCCACGTCGTTCGCGCCAGCGCCGACGCCAGTCAGCAGGTTGCCGGTCAGCTGCGCATCGCCGCGGGTGCCGAAACTGTTCAGCAGGGCTTGAGTGTAGACGTTCTCATCCGGGAACGGGCCAGGGCCGCTGATCGCCTGTGCGGCATCCGACCCCTGCGCTAGTGGGTTTGCCTGGTTGGCTGCAGAAGCAGCGTTGGAGGCAGCGGCGGCACCGGGGTAGCCGGCGCTGTCGCGGGTCTGGACGTTGGCGCTGTCGATCGTGACGCCGCTGGCAGTCAGGCCCGACAGCGACAGGTTGGTAAAATTAATATTGCCGTAAGCGTAGGCAGTCGCGTGGCCGTTGCTGGCGGTTGCGAAGAACGCCAGGCCGGTCGCAGTAGCAAGGAAGTATCGGAGAGGCGACATTGATGTTTCCATTACCTAATTTACGCCCTCTTATTCGTGCCGCTGGCTCACGCTTGCCTCGAAATAAGTGAAGGCCAGCTAACAGCCGTGCTGGCGTCTGCGCCGCCGGGCGTCAGATCCGCAACCGCCCGCTTCGTTGAGCAGCGTGCGCGACCTGATAAAGGCACTTCTCCGCAGGCAGGTCAGCTTCGTCGAAGGCCACCCAGACCAACAACAAAAACCGGTCAGCTTATTCGGCTCGCCCAAATGCGCAGGCTCGGCCAAGCCGACGAGGCTGTCAGGCGATGCAAGGTCCGTCCGCAAAGGATAGGCTTGAAGCATGATGTGATCATATACAGTTTAGCAACGAAAGCCAAGGAATGCAAACCATTCCGGCTCTTGCCGGGTTCCAGGGTGTTGGCTCGGGTCATTTGACGAGTGCGATGACGAGTGCACGGAGCAAGGCTTTGCCGCGTCGGCGCGCGTTATGCACGAACTGGAAGAAGCCGAGGTAGTCCGGCAGCTTGTCCTGCGAGATGGCCCGTTCCCAACAGCGATGCTGGTGGTGAATTCGAGAACGGGCTGGCTCCCGTCGTTGTGACGGTGCAGGCCTCAATGCAGGAGTGATGATGCGGCCCCGCCCTCTCGAAGGCTGACGCTCATGTCGCTGCGCCCGCAAGACCCGCCCACGGTGCCTGAAGAGACCCGCCATGTCGCCCGTGCCGCTTTCCCCAAGGGCACGCTCTGCCTGCGCATCGCCGACGCGCTCGGCCCCGTGTATCAGGATCGCCAGTTCACGGCGCTGTTCCCCCGCCGCGGCCAGCCCGCCGAGGCGCCGGGCCGGCTTGCATTGGCCGTGGTGCTGCAATTCATGGAGGACCTGTCCGACCGCGAGGCGGCCGACGCCGTGCGGGGGCGGATCGACTGGAAGTATGCGCTCGGCCTCACGCTGACTGATCCCGGTTTCGACCACACGGTGCTGAGCGAGTTCCGCACCCGCCTGGTCACGGGCAGCGCCGAGTTGCTGCTGCTCGACGTTTTGCTGGAACGCCTGAAATCCGAGGGCCTGGTCAAGGTGCGCGGGCGCCAGCGCACGGACAGCACCCACGTACTCGCCGCCGTGCGCACACTGAACCGGCTGGAGCGCGTCGGCGAGACCCTACGGGCCACGCTGAACGAGTTGGCCGCGGTCGCGCCGGACTGGCTGCAAACGGTGGCGCCACCCGCCTGGTATGAGCGGCGTGGTTCAAAACCGGGTCACACGTAAAGGCGGGTTGACGCCGCCAGGGCGGATGATCGCACCTTCGTACTTTCAGCGACGGTGCGGGTATGGATCAAGGGGTTGGCGCAGCAGCAAGGCTGCCCGGGAGTGATACCAATAGTCTTATTTGGTGACCTGATCGATGGCCTGGGTGATCCAGGGATAG
>CAXTUO010000780.1:0-2461 GCA_964247175.1 uncultured Acetobacteraceae bacterium
GCGCCCACCCGCGCATCAGCCGGCGCGGCCCTCGGCGGCGGTGACGCCCTCCGCCACCACCTCGCGCAGCCGGGCGTGCATGTGCGGGTTGGCCGCCACGATGTCGTTCGGCCCGGCGTCGTGCAGGGTGCTTTCCGCGCCCGCCGGGTCGGTCACGAAACCGCCGGCTTCCCGCACGATCAGCAGCCCGGCCGCCATGTCCCAGGGTTTCAAGCCCAGTTCCCAATACCCGTCGTAGCGCCCGGCCGCGACCCAGGCGAGATCGAGCGCCGCCGCCCCGAAGCGCCGGACGCCGGCGACCTGCGGCATCAGCACGCCCAGCGTGCGGGCAAAGGCCAGCCGGTTGCTCCCGGACACGGCGGCGAACGGGATGCCGGTGGCGAACAGCGCATCCTTGAACTCGCGCCGGGCAGACACGCGCAGGCGCCGCTCGTTGAGAAAGGCGCCGCCGCCCTTTTCCGCCCAGAACATCTCGTCATGCACGGGGTTGTAGATCATCGCCGCCGCGATCTCGCTGCTCCCATCCGAAAGCCGCCGCTCCAACGCGATGGAGATGCACCAATGCGGGATGCCGTGGAGGAAGTTGCTGGTCCCATCCAGCGGATCGACGATCCAGCGCCAGGCCCAGTTGGCGCTGCCGGACATGCCGCTTTCCTCCATCAGGAAACCGTAGCCCGGACGCGCCCGGCCCAGCTCCTCCCGCATGGTGCTTTCCGCCCGCAGGTCGGCCTGGCTCACGAAGTCGCTCGGCCCCTTGATGCTGACCTGGAGCTGCTCGACCTCGTTGAAGTCGCGCAGCAGGCGCTTCGACGCCTTTTGCGCGGCGTTCTGCATCACCGTCATGTGGGGCGACAGGCGGAGCGCCATCAGCCGCGCGCCCGCTCCACGTAGCTTGCGTCCTCGGTCCGCACCACGATCTTCTCCCCCGCTTCCACGAAGGGCGGCACCTGGGTCTTGACCCCGTTGGAGAGCTTGGCCGGCTTGTAGCTGCTGGTGGCGGTCTGGCCCTTGACCACGGGATCGGCCTCCACGACCTCCAGCACCACCGTGTTGGGCAGGCGCACGCCGACCGGTTCCTCCTCCACCATGTCCACGGTGACGGTCATGTTGTCCTGCAGGAACGGCGCGAGGTCGCCCAGCAGGTCGAGCGGCACCATGGTCTGCTCGTAGTTCTCCGGGTCCATCAGCACGACGTTGCCGCCGTCGGTATAGGAATAGGTGAACTCCTTTTCCGAGGTGGCCAGCCGCTCCACGGTGTCGGCGGTGCGCCAGCGTTCGTTGGTCTTGTTGCCGGTCTTGAGGTCGCGCATCTCGACCTGGATGAAGGCGCCGCCCTTGCCGGGGGTGATGATCTGCTGCTTGAGCACGGTCCAGCGGCGTCCGCCGTGGTCCAGCACCTGGCCGGCGCGTATGAGGTTTGCCTGCTGCTTCATCGAACGGACCTGCTTATCAGAGACGAATCACGGGCGGGCGCGGCCCGCTTGGGGGAAACGCCGCTTCTAGCGGGTGCCCGGCACCCGGGCAAGGATAGGGGGCGCCGCCGGGGTGTCAGGGGGCGGGGGGACGCTCAAACCAGGACGGGGCAGGCAGCGGCACCGCCGCCGCAGCCTCAAGCCAGGCCGCCACTTCCGGCGGCACCGGGCGCTGGCCCGCTTCCCAGCGGCGGACCAGGCGGGTGTCGGTGCCGAGCACGTCGGCCATGCCCTGCAACGACAGGCCGAGCCGCCCTCGGCATTCGCGGCAACGCTGCGGGGTCATTTCAGCAGATGGAACGCATTGGCGATGCCGAGCGTCGCGCCGACAAGCCCGCCGCCTGCCACCAATACTGCCGCGATCACCTGCCAGGGCACAACCGCGCGGTCACGCAGCAGCTTCATCTGCTCCGTAACCAACTTCTCGCGCTCCGCTGCAAGCTTATCGCGCTCTATAGCCAGTTTCTCACGCTCGACGTTCAGCGTCAGGCGTTCGGCTTCCAGCTTGGGTGTTTCCGCCCGATACTTCGCCCCTTCCAGAATCGCGATATCAATGCGCGCAATCTGCTCGCGAATGTTGAGGCGCTCGGCTTCCGTCTGGATTTGGTCGCTCATCGGGTCATCCCTTCGCGCGGGCCGGATGTTCCCATGCCCGTACGCGCATTACAGGGCATTTTGCATCGTAACGCCACCAGTCATTGCAAAGCGCGGCATGGCGGCAGCGCGCGGCGATGGGTCCCATGGACAGCTCGCCAATCAGCAAGCGAACGGCGTCCGAATATGGGTATGCCCGTCACGCCGCTCGGCAACAAAGCCGAGCGCCTCCCAGAAAACCGGCGCATCAGCGGTGCCGGCGTTAACCGTCAAGCTTCGGCCTGCCGTGCCGGGCAGTTGGAGCAAGGCCACGGCTAACCCCCGCCCGATCCCGTGCCGGCGGAACGCTGGATGGACATAAAACCGACGCATGCGCAGAGCGCCCGGCACAACCG
>CAXTUO010000781.1:0-2446 GCA_964247175.1 uncultured Acetobacteraceae bacterium
GCGCGCTCGGACGGCTGTCGGTCGGACGCGCCGCGCCCCGGGACCTCGGAGCGGTGGCGCAGACGCTGGCTGCGGCCCGCACCGTGTCGGCGGCGCTGGCCAGCGCGCCGCTGGACCACGCGGCGCTCGACATGAACCCGGCGCTCGATGACCTGCTCGCCCGCGCGCTGGCCGACCCGTTGCCGGCGCGGCTCGACGACGGCGGGGTGATCGCCGAGGGCTTCGACGGCGAGCTGGACGCGGAGCGGCGGCTGCGGGACGACAGCCGCCGGGTGATCGCCGGGCTGACGCTCGACTACGCGCAGCGTTACGGGGTGGCGTCGCTCAAGATCCGCCACCACGCGCAGCTCGGCTACGTCATCGAGGCGCCGGCGGTGGCCGTGGAGCGGTTGCAGGCGCACCCGGACCTCACGCTCCGCCAGGCGATGGCCAACGGCGCCCGCTTCGGCTGCGCGGAGCTGGCCGACCTCGACCGCCGCATCAGCGAGGCCGCCGACCGTGCGGCGGCGCGGGAGCGGCTGGTTTTCTCGACGCTGGTGCAGGCCGTGCTCGCCGAGTCTGACGCCATCACTGCCTGTGCCGACACGCTGGCCTGGCTGGACGTGCTGCAATCCTGCGCCCGCCTGGCGGAAGGCGGGCGCTGGTGCCGCCCGGCGGTGACGGACGGCGACGAGTTCTCGATCCGCGCGGGCCGCCACCCCGTCGTGGAGGACGCGCTGGGAGGCACCGCCGCCTTCGTGCCGAACGACTGCGACCTGTCGGCGTCGCGGCGCGTGCTGCTGCTGACCGGGCCGAACATGGCGGGCAAGAGCACCTTCCTGCGGCAGAATGCGCTGATCGCCATCCTGGCGCAGGCCGGGCTGCCGGTGCCGGCGGAAAGCGCCGGGATCGGCGTGGTGGACCGCCTGTTCAGCCGGGTGGGCGCCGCCGACGACCTGGCGCGCGGGCGCAGCACCTTCATGGTCGAGATGACGGAAACCGCGGCCATCCTGCACCAGGCCGGCCCGCGGTCCCTGGTGATCGTGGACGAGATCGGCCGCGGCACCAGCACGCTGGACGGCCTCGCCATTGCCTGGGCGGTGCTGGAAGCGCTGCACGGCCAGATCCGCTGCCGGACGGTGTTCGCGACCCATTTCCACGAGCTGGCGGACCTTGCGGCGCAGATGCCGCGGCTGCGCCCCCACACCATGCGGGTCAAGGAATGGCGCGGCAGCGTAGTGTTCCTGCACGAGGTCGCGGAGGGCGCGGCCGGCCGCAGTTGGGGCGTGCACGTGGCGCAACTGGCCGGCGTGCCGCCCGCGACGGTGCGCCGCGCCTCGGCCCTGCTGGGGGCGCTGGAAAAAGGCCGCCACGGGAGGCCGGAGGAGCTGCCGCTGTTCGCCCGGTTGGCTCCCGCCGTTCACGATCCCTCCATTGAGCCCGCCCACGAAACCACATTGGCGCCCGACGCGCTGCGGGAAGCGCTGGAGGAGGTCGATCCCGACCGGCTGACGCCCAGGGACGCCGTGGAAATTCTGTATCGCCTCAAGGCACTCGCTGCTGTTCCCGCGGCGCATCCCGGGGTAGGGTAGGGTTGATGTCCCAAATCCTGCCATTGCCCGACCGACCCGAGGAGGCCGTGACGATCCTGGCCACGGCGCTCCGCAGCGCCGCGGCTGACGGCAGGCCGCCGCCGCGGGACGCCGCGCTCAGCGCCTTCCGCCGCTACCTGACCCGCGTGCAGCACCACGTGCAGGAGCGGTTCGAGGCCGGGGGCATGAGCGGGCTGCAGGCCGGACGCCTGCTGGGCCGCCTGACGGACGGCGTGATCGGGGCGCTGCGGGACTACGCCTGCGCCGCCGGCGCGACCGGCCTTGATGCGGACCCGGCCAAGCCCGAGCGGATGGCCGTCGTCGCCACCGGCGGCTACGGGCGCGGCGTGCTGGCGCCGTTCAGCGACATCGACCTCCTGTTCGTCACTGCGGACCGCCCCGCCGCGCCGACGCTCGCCGCGGTCGAGTTCATGCTGTACTTCCTGTGGGACCTCGGCCTCAAGGTCGGCCACGCCACGCGCTCGGTCGCGGAGTGCATCGCCGAGGCGGAGCGGGACCTCACCGTCCGCACCGCGCTGCTGGACGCGCGGCTGCTGGCCGGCGACGCCGAACTGTTCGAGGCGTTCGGGGCGCGCTTCAAGCAATCCTGCGCCGACGCCGGCGCCGGCGGCTTCATCGCGGCCAAGCAGGCGGAGCGCGACGCCCGCCACCACCGCTACGGCGAAACGCCGTTCCTGGTCGAGCCCAACATCAAGGAAGGCCGCGGCGGCCTGCGCGACGTGCAGACGCTCTACTGGATGTCGCGCTACGTGTTCGGCACCCAGGTCATGGGCGAGCTGGTCGGTCCCGAAAGCCCCGGCGGCGGCATCCTCACGCACCAGGAAGCCAAGCACGGCCGGCGGTCCTGGGACTTC
>CAXTUO010000782.1:0-2446 GCA_964247175.1 uncultured Acetobacteraceae bacterium
GCGTGCCCTGCGCGCCGATGGCGCTCCGCAGCAGCGAGAGCACGATGACGATCCGAGTGAACGCGGTCACCATCACCAGCAGGCTGGGCGCGAGCGACAAGACGGTGACGAGGGCGGTGAGCTGCACGAGCCGGCCCGTCGCGCCCGCCTGCCCGGCGGCGCCCAGGTCGATGTTGAGCGATTGCGCATGGGCAAGGGTTGGGGCCAGCACCAGGATGAGCAGCGCCGCGCATGCGAGGCGTCGCAGCGCTTGCCTCACAGGCCGGTCCCCGATGCCGCCGGCGGCAGCCAACTGACCACTTGTTCGGAGCTGCTTCCGATCAGCAAAAGGAGTTCGCGTCCGTCGCACGAGACCAGCTGCAGCCGCCGGGTGCGATCCAATGCCAAGGCTTCCCCCAACACAAGCCGGCGGCCGGCGGCTGGCCGGGCAAGCCGCAGCATGCGGGCGCCGCGTCCGGCCAGCACCACCATGCCGAGCACCGCGGCCAGCGCCGCCCCGGCCAGCGCGACAGTTTGGATCAAAGCGGACATCGGGCGGCCTTTTGCCGTTGGAGGATGGTTACGTGTCGGTGGCCCGGAGCGCCACGCCCAACGCATCAATCCGACTAAGCAACGAAAAAAGCAAGCCGCAAGCTGCGCGGCCCTCGGCCGGCGGCAGGTCGAGCGCCTTCGCGCAGAGCAACCCCACGGACCGGTCAAGCCCGGCCACGTCAACCCGGCGTCCACCCGCGGCCAGGCCGGCGGCGAGGTTCACCGTATCATGCAGCTCCTTGGAAAGACCTGCCAGCTCGGCTGCGGCATCGTGGGCAGGTTGCGGCCGAGTTTTCAGATCGTCGGAAGCGGTCAGGTTCATCATGCCCGAAGCATGACAATAATTGGTTACTAATCCGTTGCTGATGCGCTTAAAGGTTGCGTTAACCAAACCCGTGCATCCTGCCCACGACCAAAAAGGGGAATGTGATGGACTCGAACGGAGTCGGCTCGACCGATATCGGCTTGTTCCGGTTGGCGGAGCAGCGCCTCGCCTGGGTTGGACGGCGGCAGGAACTGCTGGCCCAGAATGTGGCCAACGCCAACACGCCAGGCTACCAGCCGCGGGATCTTCCACCCTTTGCCAAGGCCCTGGCGTACGCCGACCCGGCCGCCGCGCTGGTCCGGACCGACCCCAAGCACATCGCCGTCACCGGGACCCTGCAATCCGACCGGCCCACCCGGCCGCGGGAGCGTTCCCCGGACGGCAACGGCGTTTCGATGGAGGATCAATTGACCAAGGTGGCCGACACGTCCAACACGCAAGAGCTGGTGGCGAACCTGTATCGCAAGTACCAGGGCATGTTCCGCACCGCGCTGGGCCGGGCGGGGTAAGGGCCATGGACATCACGAAGGCTCTCACCATCTCGGCCCGCGGCATGGACGTGCAGACCGCCCGCCTGCGCACCATCGCGGAAAACCTGGCCAACCAGGACACCACCGGCTCCACGCCCGGCGCAGACCCTTACCGCCGCAAGGTCATCACGTTCGAAAACCGGATGGACGAGGCGGTGGGTGCCCCAACGGTCCGCGTCAAGACCATCGCGCCCGACAAGAGCGAGCTGCCGACGCGCTATGACCCGTCCCACCCCGCGGCCGATGCGAAGGGCTATGTCCGCACGCCCAACGTCAACAGCTTCATCGAGGTCATGGACATGCGGGAAGCGCAGCGCGGCTACAGCGCGAACATGAACGTGATGGAAGTGACCCGGTCGATGCTGACCCGCACGATCGAGATGCTGAAGTGACGGTCCCGGTCGTCACCGTCACCCCGGCCGGCGCCGCCGGCGCCTACGCCCGAGTGCAGAACGGCGTCGGGCCGGGCGAGGAGGCCGGGCCGGCCACGCCGGGCTTCGGCGACATGCTGACCCGGGCGCTCGGCTCCGTCGTCGATGCCGGGCACCAGGCGGACGCGCAGTCGGTGCAGGCGATCACCGGGGGCGGCAACCTGACTGAGGTGGTCACGGCCGTGTCCCGCGCGGAGCTGGCGCTGCAATCCGCCGTCACGATCCGCGACCGCGTCGTGCAGGCGTATCAGGACATCATGCGGATGCCGATCTGACATGGACGACGTCGAGATCGCGGCGTCCCTCCGGGAAACGCTGTGGATCGTGCTGAAGCTCGGCGGCCCGCTGCTGGTCGCGGCGCTCGCTGTCGGGTTGGTGGTGTCGCTGGTCCAGGCGGTCACGCAGATCAACGAGGCCACCCTCGTCTTCCTGCCGAAACTGCTGGTGCTGGGCGGCGCGCTGGCGCTGCTCGGGCCGTTCATGGCGTCCAGCCTGGCGGACTACACCCATGTGCTGATGGATCGCCTGATCACCGTCGGCGGCCAGTGACTGCCCTTGTCCCAAAAGGGTTGAACGGTGGATGACGCGGCGCTGCTGGCGGCGCTGCCGGGTTGGGCGTTCGCCTTCGC
>CAXTUO010000783.1:0-2445 GCA_964247175.1 uncultured Acetobacteraceae bacterium
GGCGGATGGAGCGCAGCGTGGCGGCACGCCAGGCGCCCCGCACCGACCGGGCCGCCGCCCGCGGCACGTGCGGATGGCGCTCCAGGAAGCCGCGCGCCCGGGCGATGACCTTGGGATGCCGGGCGGCGATGCCGCGCACCGGCCCGGTGAGCCGCCAGCTCGATGAGTCGAGCACCGCCCGCAGATGGTCCTCGGCGCCCTCCGCCCGGGCTTGCTGTTCCAAGGCGTCGGCGTGCCACTTCGCCTGGTCCGCCTCCACCTTGGCGAGCTTGGCGCGCAGCCCGGCTTCCCGCGCCGCGGACCGTTCGGCCTGGCGTTCCAGCTCGGCGCGGTAGGCGGCCTCATGCCGGGCGTAGCGTTCGGCCCGCTGCTTGAACAGCGCGCCATGCGCCTCGACAAGGGCGTCATACTCCGCGTGCCGCCGTTCAAGCTGCTGCGCCAGGCTGCGTGCCTCCGCCTCGCGCTGGGCGAGGCGTTCGTTCAGCGACGCGGTCTCGGCGGCGGCGGCCTGTTGCACCTCCTGCACGCGCGCTTCCGCCCCGAGCAGGCGCTCGGTCAAGGACGCCACTTCGGCGCCGAGCAGCGCCTGCTCCTCGTTGCGCTGGACCAGTTGGCGGTGC
The DNA here is from genome assembly GCA_964247175.1 of uncultured Acetobacteraceae bacterium. Taxonomy (GTDB): domain Bacteria; phylum Pseudomonadota; class Alphaproteobacteria; order Acetobacterales; family Acetobacteraceae; genus CAHJXG01. The sequence continues at coordinate 621 of CAXTUO010000783.1, forward strand.
CAGTCCTGCGCCTCCGCCACCTGGCCGGCCAGTTGGGCGTCGCGCTTGTTCAGCTCTTCCTGCACGCGCTGCGCATACTCGCCCTGCTCCGTCAGGCGCTCGGTCAACGACCGGATCTCCTGGCGGGCGGCGGCCGGTGCGGCGAACAGCGCCTCGACGCCGCTGGTCTCGATGTAAAGGCTGCCGATGCGCGGCATGAAGGGCTGGTCGGAGGCGACGGCCACCAGGTAGATCGGCCGGGGCAGCCCGACGGACGCTTCAAAAAGCTGGGCGCCGCGCTTCTCGAACGTCAGCAAGGGCGCGGCTTCGGCCGGCAGGTCCTCCGCGACCAGCGCCGACCCCAGCAGCGGGCGCTGGGCATACATCGAAACGTGGTCGAAGTTGGCCCGGAGCAGCGTATCGAACTCGGCGTGGGTCAGTTCGTGGACGTGATAGGGGTTCGGCGTGCCGCCCGCCGGGGAGTACACGTCCCGCTCGGGCGAGCTGATGATGAACAGCCCGCCCGGGCGCAGCACCCGGCGCACCTCGGCCATGAACTGGTCATGCTCGTAGAAATGCTCCAGCGTTTCAAAGGAGACCACGGCGTCGAAGCTGTCGTCCGGGCAGGGGATGCGGCGCGCGTCGCCATGCAGGAAGCTGAGGCCCGGCGCGGCGTAGGCTGCCCGGGCATGCTCCACCGTGTCCTCCGCGACCTCCACGCCGACGACGCTGCGCGCCACCTGGGCCAGCAAGGCGGCGCCGTAGCCCTCCCCCGACGCCACGTCCAGCACGTCCAGGCCGCGGCACAGGCTGCGTGCGAGGAAGTAGCGGTGCAGGTGCTCGATCTCGACCTGCCCCCCCGTCTCCGTCGTCAGCCGCTCGCCCGTCCAGGCCAGCGCGGTGGACGGCGCAGCGCGTTCGAATATCTCACCCATGGTTCAATCCTGGCCTGCTAACTCAGCCGGTCGCTGCGGCCCAGCACGAAGTAAAGGTTGTCCGACGACAGCCGGCCCGACCGGATCAGCTCCCGCTCCAGCATCATCAGCAGCTTCAGGATGCAATGATCCCCCGCGCTGCGGAAGTTCCCCGCGCGGCGGGCCAGCAGCGTCCGCAGCAGCGTGCCGCCCATCGGCGACACCTCCTGCACCGGGAAGGAGGAGAACAGCAGGCTGCGCAGGTCGGCGCTGCGCGGCGCCTCGCTCGGGTCGGCCCGCGCCACCTCCGCCGGCGTGTCGATGACGAGCGCCGGCTCGACCTCGCGGGTCAGCAGGTTGACCCGGAGGTGCTCGGGGAACGCTTCGAAGATCTCGTCGAGCATCCGCTTGGTGTCGTGGGTGACCTGCAAGCGGGACGGGCCGAAGTAGTCCAGCCCCAGGACCACCCCGTCCGGTGCGACGACCTGGTTGAGGAACGGCAGGAACCGTTCGATGTCGGTGCAATGGTGCATCGAGTGGCAAAAGAACGCCACGTCGAACGCCTCGAAGCCCACGGCTTCCGGGTTGTTGTAGTCGAACTGCTGGAAGTCCTGGTCCGGGCACAGGCCTGCCAGGTTGTCGCGCGCCCGGCCGAGCAGCGCCGGGTCGTACTCGCGGCAGACGATCCGCCCGACGGGCCAGCCGCGCGACAGCGCCGCCTGCTCGATCTGCCCGGTGCCGCAGCCGAAGGAGACCATGGACAGCTTGCGGCCGGGCACGCCGTCGCGGGCGGCCAGGCGCTCCGCGAGCGGGGTGAGGTGCCGGTGCAGGGAATGGTCCACCCAGTCGCCGCCGACCGAACGGGGGTGCCCGGTATGCAGCTCGGCGACGTGGTCGTGCATGGCGGGGATGCCCATCCAATCGGTGAGCGC
>CAXTUO010000784.1:0-2443 GCA_964247175.1 uncultured Acetobacteraceae bacterium
GCCGGGCACGGGCGCTGCCGAATGGCCCGGCGCGGCGCTCGCCCGCCAGGCGGCCTACGTCGTTTCCGCCGTGGAGGGTGCGGCGCTGCACCTCGGGCGGCTGCAAACGCGGGCGGCGGAGTTCGACCCGGAGGTGCGGGACCGGCTGATCGCGGGCGCGCTGGTGCCGGGCAGCCTGTATGCCGCGGCGCAGCGGCAGCGCCGGGCGGCGCGGGAAGCGTTGATGCCGTTGTTCGGCCGCTTCGACGCGCTGCTCGCCCCCAGCACCCCTTGCCCGGCGCCGCCGCTCGGGGCGAAGCTGCTGCATCTTGGCGGGCAGGACCTGCCGTTGCGCGCCACGATCGGCCTGCTCGCCCAGCCGTTCTCCTGCCTCGGCCTGCCGGTCGCGGCCGTGCCGGTCGTGAGCTCGGGCCTGCCGCTGGGCGTGCAGGTCGTGGCGGCGCCTTGGCGGGAGGACGTGTGCCTGCGCGTGGCGGCCCACCTTGAGCAAGCGGGGGCGGCCCGCGCCGCCGGGGAGGACCCGGCGTGGACGTGAACCTGCCGGACGTGCTGGCGGAGGTGCAGGCCGCCTTTGCCCGCTACGAGCGCGCCCTCGTGAGCAACGATCTCCCCGTGCTCGACGAGCTGTTCTGGGCCGATGGGCGCACCGTGCGCTACGGCGTGGGGGAAGTGCTGTATGGCATCGAGGCGATCCGCGCCTTCCGCGGCGCCCGCCCGGCGCAGGGGCTGGCGCGCGTGCTGGAGCGCACGGTGCTCACCACCTTCGGCCGCGACTTCGCCACCGCGAGCACCCTGTTCACGCGGGAGGGCGCGCCGGGCAGGCTTGGGCGGCAGCAGCAGAGCTGGGCGCGGATGCCGCCGGGCTGGCGCATCGTCGCCGCGCACGTCAGCGTGATCCCGGCGCCGTAGTGCCGGCGCCGGAGGTGTGGGGCGCGTTGGGGCACCGTCCGCCGCCGCGTCGCCGCTTGAGCCTCGGACCGGAACAGCGCCTCCCACACGTACAGTTTGGAGACGCCGGATGGCGGATCGCATCTCCCAAGCCATTGCCCAAGGCATCACCTGGTGCTCGACACGGCCGGGATCGGTCATCTCAACCGTGCTGGTGGCCGCCGTGGCGGCCTGGCTCGCCCTTCCGGCGCTGTTCATTCCGTACTCGGAGGGGTTCCAGCCGCAGGTCGTGCTCAACGCCCATGCCCTTTCGCTGGGCGACCCGGGCCTCGGCGACGCGCTCTACCCGTTCAACGGGCGGTTCTTCCTGCTGACGCGGCTCGGGACGAGCCTCGCGGTGCTGGGGCTGCAGCGGCTTGGCGACCTGTCCGGCCTGGCCGCTTTCCGCCTTCTCGGCATCGGGTCGCTCCTGGTGCTGGTGGGAGCGCTGCTCGCGCTGCTTTGGCGGGTTTACCGGGTCGGCCCTGCCCGCGCCCTGCTATGCTGCGTGCTGTTCCCGCCGGTCTTCGAGTCCGCCTACCTGCCGAACGACAACATGCCGTCGGCCGCGCTGGCCTGCCTGGCCCTGCTGCTGTTCTGGACCCGGCCGACTCTCTGGAGGACGGCGGCGGCGGGGCTGCTGCTCGGGACGGCGGTGCTGGTGCGGCTTGATGCCGCGCTGATCGCCCCGGCCTTCGCCATCCTGCTGCTGACCGAGGTGGAAGGGTGGGGCGCGCGGGCGGTACGGGCCTGCATCGCCGGCGTGCTCGTCCTGGCCGTTCCGATGGTGACATATCGGCTGCTCGGCCTGTCGTTCCCCGACACGTTCGCGGCGGTGAGCCGGGCGACGCTGCTATGGGACCGGCCGCATCGGCCCTTGCACAACGACGTTCTCACCCTGCTCCATGGCGTCACCGTTCTGGGCGGGGTGGTTTGGCTGCTCGGCATCGCCTCGTTCGCCCGGCGGCGGCGGTGGCGGGAGCTGGGCCTCGCCGTGGCCGTCCTGCTGCTCTACGTCGCGGCCTACCGGTCGCAACTGGTCGAGGGGCGCTATCTGCTGCCCTTGTCGCCTTTCGTGCTTCTGACGATGGCGGAGGGGCTGCACTCGGTGCGGCTTCTGTCCCCTGGAAAGCGGGGGGTCGCGCTGGCCGCACTGGCGGCGGGGCTTGCGGTCTGGCTCATGCCCCCGCCGCCGGGGCTGAAACCGTCGCTGGCCGCAGATGACGAAGGCCCCCGGCTTGTGCTTGGCCGGGCCTGGAACCCGTGGCCGACGTTGTGGTGGCAAAACCGGCTGCGGGACGGACAGGCGGCGGTGGCCGCGGGGATCGAGCGTGCGGCGGCCTTGCCCGCCCCGGTCATCGTCACTGGCTACTGGACGGGGGACCGGCTGACGGCCCTGCTGCTTTTGGAACACGGGTTCGCCGTCTCGCCCGGCGAGGTGCCGGAGGCGTGCCGGGGCACCGCGGAACGCTGGGTCCGTGGGCCGGCCGCCGTGCTGCTGATCCGAACCCACATC
>CAXTUO010000785.1:0-2440 GCA_964247175.1 uncultured Acetobacteraceae bacterium
GGCACTTCGGCGGCGCCCTACTCGACCACCGGCAACTTCTCGGACGGGCCGCAGTGGACCACCGACCTCGCCCAGCTCCTGGGCGCGACGGCGCCCTCGCAGCAGGAGAACCTCGCCTACGAAAGCGCGACGGCACGGGATCTGGGTGTGCCCAACGCGTTCGATCCTGATGCGAGCAAGACGCCTCTCGACACCTTCGCCGGGCAGATCCAGCAGTTCGAGCAACAGGACGGGTCCTTCAACTCGAATGACCTGGTTTCGGTGACGTTCGGCGGCAACGACATCTCGCTGCCGAGCACGGAGTCCCCGGAGCAGGGAGTCACGGACAGCGTCAACGCGATCATCTCCGGCCTCGGCCAACTGGCCGACATGGGCGCCAAGCATTTCCTGGTGTCCAACCTGGCGGACATCACGCTGGCGCCTTTGTTCAGCAACCCGGACTTCCTCGCGGCGACGGGTGCGACGCAGGCGGGGTTCCAGGGCCTGGTGAATGATTTCAACACTCAGCTCACGGCCGGGCTGAGCGACTTCCAAAGCAAGACGGGCCTGGATGTGAAGACGCTGGACCTCCACACGCTGTTCAGCAGCATCGCCTCCAACCCGTCCGACTACGGCTTCACCAACGCCACCCAGCCGGTTCTCGTGAGCACCCCCAACGTCGGGACCACGCCCGCCTACAACCCGGGGATCGTTGGGCAGGACCCGCAGGTGGAGCATGGGTCGCTGTTCCTCGACCCCTACTTCGACCCCACGGCGCTCGGCCAGGCGATCATCGCCCAGACCGCGCGGAGCACGCTGACCGGCACGCCCACGGCCACAACCTAACGGCGGCCCGCTCGAACCGCGGCAGCCCGTCTTTCAAGGGGCGGGCTGCCACGGCAGCGCAAGACAACGAGGACCAGCATGTCCAGGGACAGCAACGAACAGCGCGCTGCCCGGCATCACTGAGTCCCACTTGCACGGCCTGGCGGCTCCGGCTGCCGGGCCGGGCGGTTTCAAGACATTCAAGCCCGCGTGCCCCGGCGCCGGGCGGATCAGATGGAGATCCCAGACATGACGGCTGAGAGCCTTGCGGAATTCGGCGGCGACGTTCTGGAAACGGATGAGATGCCTGCTTCCGCGCCAACGGCGGCACCCGGTCCGGAAACCGTCGCAGAGGGCCTCGCCTCGTCGCTTCGCGGCCTGGGCGTGGCGCACGCGCTGGGCGTCTGCGGCGGCGCGCAGGCGCTGCTGTGGGCGGCGTTCTCCAAGTACCTAGACGTGCTGCACTTCCGGCACGAGAGCGGCGCCGCCTTCGCCGCGACGGAGGCGCACTTCGCCAGCAACCGTCCGGTCGTGGTGTTCACCACCACCGGGCCGGGCATCACCAACGTCCTGACCGGCACGCTCGCGGCGCGCACGGAAGGCGCTAAGCTGATCCTCGTCACCGCCTATGCCTCCGCGCCGATGCGGGGCCGCGGCGGCATCCAGGAAACCAGCAGCTACACCATGCCGACCAGCGGCATCTTCGAGGCCGGCGCCTGGTTCGACGACGCCGTCGTGCTGGAAACGCCGGAGCAGTTGCCCCAGGTGCTGCGCCGCGTCGCCGCCGGGCTGCAGCGGCCCGGCGCCTACGTCGCGCACATCAGCATCCCCAACGCGGTGCAGGGCGCGTCGCTGTCCCAGCCCTTGCCGAAGCTGTCCGTGCAGACCAAGCCCTCGGCGCCCGGCGCATCCACCCGCCCCGGCGTGAACCGCGCGGCGGTGGCGCATTGCGCCGAAGTGCTGGCCGCCGAGCCGTTCGCCATCTGGGCGGGCTTCGGCGCGCGGCACGCGGCGCCGGCCATCCTTGCCCTGGCGGAGCGTGCGGGCGCCCCGGTGATGTGCTCCCCGCGCGCCAAGGGCGTGTTCCCCGAGGACCACCCGCTGTATGTCGGCGTGACCGGCATGGGCGGACACACCGCGGCGGCCGTCGCCTTCATGCAGGACGTCGCGCCGCGCCGGGTGCTCGTGCTGGGGACGCGGCTCGGCGAGCCCACCTCGTTCTGGAACCCGGGCCTGGTGCCAGCGGGCGGCTTCATCCACGTCGATATCGACCCCGCCGTGCCCGGCGTCGCTTATCCGCACGTCGAGACCTACGGCGTGCAGGCTGATGCCGGGGACTTCCTGGCCGACCTGCTCGACGCCTGGCCGGCCGCGTCCGCCAAGAGGGCGGCGCCGTCGCTGCCGCGCCCGCACCCCAGCCACCCGGCGCCGGGCGGCACGGGGCTGGTGCGCCCGAGCGCGTTGATGTCCGTGGTCCAGCGCATGGTCGTGGACGGCTCGGACGCCGTGGTGCTGGCGGAGTCCGGCAACTCCTTCACCTGGGCCACGCACTACCTGCGCTTCGCGCAACCGGGGCGGTATCGCGTCAGCACCAACGTCGGCTCCATGGGCCACGCGGCGACGGGCGTGCTGGGCG
>CAXTUO010000786.1:0-2439 GCA_964247175.1 uncultured Acetobacteraceae bacterium
ATCGCCCAGGGCCACGGAACAACCTGCGTCGCCATCGGTTACATCCCGCACAGGTCCATGCAGGAGAGCGCGTGATGAACAAGCAATCGGCGGCGGCGGTGGCAGTCGGCAGCGTGCTGACCGCGGCGGCGCTCGGCGCCCGCAACGGCCCGCAGCGCCCGCGTACAGCCTTTTGGTATGCCCGGCTGAACAAGCCGTCCTATACGCCGCCCGCCCCGTTGATCGGCGCGGCATGGGGCGTCCTGGAACTGTTGCTGGCGGGGGCGGGCTACCGCCTGCTGCGCGCGCCGCGCACGGAAGCGCGCAACGCCGCGGTCGGGTCATGGGCGCTGACCTTGGTCGGCCTCGCCGGGTATCCGTGGTTGTTCTTCCGCCGGAAGCAGTTGGGGGAAAGCGCCGTCGCCTCTGCCTCCATGCTCGCCGCGGCGTTGGGCACCGCGGCCGCGGCCCGCGAGGTGGACCCGCCGGCTTCGGCCATGACGGTGCCGCTCCTCTTGTGGCTCGGCTTTGCCACGGTGCTCAGCGAGGAGTTGTGGCGCCGGAACTGACCTGACTTCAGTTCCGGCGCGTGCCCCCGACATGAGAGTCGAAGGGCGGCCCGGCTAGGACGAGTGCACCTGCGTCTGGTCCGTCGTGCCGCCGGCGGTTTGCCCGGCGGTGCCGCTGGTCAGTGACGCGCCGTGGTAGTAGTGCGAGTGCTGGACCCCCAAGGACGTGCCGGCTGCCGTGCTGGCCTGCGCAGACCCATCCGTCCACCCCGCCGACGCAGCCGGCAGGACGGTGTCGCTCGCCAGGACTGGGCTGGCCACGTCCGACGCAGTGGGCGTCGCCGCGTCGCTGGCCGTGCTCTTCGGCGTGCTTGTGGAGGTATCTGCCGCGGGAGCGCTGGTGGCGGAGGTATCAGCAATGAAGCTCGGCGCTGCCGATCCCGCGGCCACCGTGTCGGGCGTGATCGCCGCGCTGCTGGCATCCGCCGCCGCGGCCGGAGCAGGCGAGGCCGCGGCGCCGGGAGCGGCGCTGCTGGCCGTCGGCTCGGACGAGAGCGTGGTGTTGCTGCCGACGGACGCCGGCCCGGACGCCACCGCGCTCCAGCCATAAAGCTGGTTGCCGCTGATGCTTGCCGTGGCGCCCGTCCTGTTCACCACCGCCGTGCTGCTGTGGGCGGTGTAGTTCGTCACGATCGTGTTGTTTTTGACCGTCAGGCTGCTGTTGGCATAAACGTTGCCCTCTTCGCCGGAGGTGATGGCGATGGGGTTCTGCGCGTTCGCGCCCTTCTCGATGAAGTTGTTCTCGATGTCGCCGACGCCGCCGTTGGTCAGGTCGATCTCGTAGCTCGCCGTGCCGGACGCGCCGTCCGTGATGTTGTTTCCGGCGATGGTGGTGCTGGCGGCGCGGCTCTTGATGTCGTGGCCGACCTGCGCGCCCGTGATCGTGCTGTCCTTCACCGTCAGGCTGCCGATGGCGCCCACGTAGATGTTGTGCGTTTGGCCGTCGCCGATCCCGTTGTTGGCGAAGGTCGAGTTGGAAACCGTGATCGACCCGTTCGCATCGGCGTTGGCCAGGATGCCGTTCTGGTTGTTGTGGACGTCCACGTTGTTCAGGGACAGCGTGCCGCCCTCATACCGGATGCCGGCGCCGTTCTTGTCCGGCACCGTGGCGCCCGAGATGTCGAACCCGGTGATCGCCACGTTCACCCCGGTGCCGCCCTCGTCGATGAGGCCCTTGCCGTTCGCCGGCTGCGCCGTGCCGACGAGCTTCACCGTGCCGCCCACGGCCTGCAGCGTGAGGCTGTGGGAGATGTTGAGCACGTCGTCCGTGTAGGTGCCGGCATCCACGTTGATGGTGTCGCCGCCGTGCGACGCCGCCACCGCGGCAGCAATCGTCGAATACTGCTCGCCGTTTCCGACAGTTAATGTCGTCATAAGCATTTTCTCCTGTGTGCGGCAGGAGACGTGAACGCTCCGCAGCCTGCGAGGGGCGTCTAGGAGTGCGCCTGGCGCCCTGGCAACCCAGGATGGACGCCCGTTAGAGCATTGCGCCGCATTCAACGAGGACGGAAGCGCGATACCTCGGATGTTAAGATGCCAATCCTATTCAGGGACCGGCGTTTCGCCGGCGCATCCACGCCTGCGCCCACGAACAAATCATGGGCAGCAGGGCTGAAACGCGGGCCGGCCTGTCCTTTATGTCGGGACACCGCGCGGGCGGCTGCCTGCGCCGACATTTTTGACGGAAGCCTCATGCCCCAGACCTCAGACAGCCCGTTGTTCCAGCCGTTCACCCTGGGCGACCTGCAATTGAAGAACCGCGTCGTCATGGCGCCGCTGACCCGCAGCCGGTCCAGCGACGCCGGCGTGCCGCCGGACTTCGCGGCCGACCACTACGCGCAGCGCGCCACCGCCGGGCTGATCGTCTCGGAGGCGACCAACATCTCGGCGC
>CAXTUO010000787.1:0-2438 GCA_964247175.1 uncultured Acetobacteraceae bacterium
CCGGCTTCGTGGCCCGGCGCCGGGTGGCCTTCGGCGTCCCGCTCGCCGACATGCCCTTGATGCGGCGGCAACTGCTCAAGATGCAGGTGTGGGCGGAGCAGGCGCGCAGCATGAGCCTGCAGGCCGCAGACGCCCTGCGCCGGTCGGACGCCGGGGAGGACGGGGCCTATGCGCTGCTGCGCATTCTCACGCCGCTGCTGAAGTTCCGCGCCTGCCGGGACGCGCGCAAGGTGGCCGGGGACGCGATGGAGGTCCGCGGCGGCTGCGGCTACATCGAGGAATGGCCGGACGCCCGCGTGCTGCGGGACGCGCATTTGGGGTCGATCTGGGAAGGCACGAGCAACGTCGTGGCGCTGGACGTGATGCGGGCAGCAAAGCGCGACGGCGGGCTGAATGCGCTGCGGGCGCACCTGCGCGGGCTGGCCCTGCCGGATCTGGACGTGCAGCCGGCGATGGGGCGCGCCGCCGGGCTGGCCGAGGCGGCCATGGCGCCCAGCGGCACGCACCTGACGCGCCAGGCGGCATCGGCGCTTTACCACGTCGCCTCCGCCGCGGCGATGGCGTGGGAAGCGGCCCGGCTGGACGATCCGGCGCGGCTGGCGATGGCCGGGATGGTCCTGCGCCACCGCGTGCTGCCGCGCGACCCGCTGGCCGCGGACGAGTAGCGCCTCCCGTCCGCGGCAGGCCGCGACTAACAATCCTTGACGTTCCTTACTATTTCCTAACAAATCAATTGTTAGACGAACCGCTCCCATAATGTATTATGTATTTGCGTTAAAAATGATACGGCGGTGTGGTGTGAACATCCTTTTGATCAGTCATGTATGCATCCTGCGGGACGCGCTGGTTGCGGCCTTGCAGGGCGTCCACGGGAACCAGGCCAGCGGCGCGTCATGCCGCGAAACGGTTGAAGCCGCGCTTGTGGCGGCCGTGCCCGGCCTGGTCATCATCGACGCCTCGCACCCCGAAGCGGCCATGCTGGTCGCCACGGTCCGGGCGCACGCTCCCAAGGCAAGCGTTGTCGTCCTGGCCGCGGGCGAGCAGGACGAGGAGTTCCTCGCCTGGGCCGATATCGGCATCTCCGGGTTTCTGGGGCCGGACACCTCGATTGACGGCCTGTTGTCCGCCGTGCGCCGCGTCGGCGCGGGCGAGGTGGCATGCCCGCCGCGGCTGACCGCGCTGCTGCTGAATCGGTTCGCCGGCCGTTCCCCTGAGCGCGCGGACCGGGCCGGGATCTTTTCGCTGACCGCCCGCGAGCAGGAGATTGCCGAACTGCTGGCGGACGGCCTATCAAATAAGCTGATCGCGCGCCGCCTGAACGTCGCCCTGCCCACGGTGAAGAACCACGTCCACAGCATCTTGGAGAAATGGGACTGCCGGAGCCGGGGCGAGGCCGCGGCCCGCTACCGTCGCCAGGTCCAGGCCGACGCGAAGCCGGGCGGCGGGAAGGTGGTTGACCTGCGGGCGGCCCCGGTATCTCCAACGGGCGGCACGCCGTTGCGGACCGGTGGCATGCAGCACCGTGTATCGGCAGCCTTCCGCCACAAGGCGGCTTGAGGCGACGCCGGTAAGCAGGATCGGGCTGTCTGGACGGCCTCCAAACCGCCTGCGGGCTGTGGCGTGATCCAGCCGGGGAGCTGCCGACGATGACCTCCACCGCCGATGACCCGCGTTCGCTGCGGCGGCTGGAGGACGAGCGGTTCCTGCGCGGCGCCGGACGGTATGTGGACGACGTGCCGGCGGCCGGGCACCTGCACGCGCTGTTCCTGCGGTCCCCCCATGCCCATGCGGAGATCCTGGAGATCCGGACGGAGGCCGCCGCGGCGATGCCGGGCGTCCTCGGCCTGTTCACCGCGGCCGACCTGCTGGCCGACGGCATCCGCCCGATCCCCTGCGCCATGGCGTTGCCGCCGGAGGCCGGGCTGGTCGTCCCGCCGCGCCACGCCCTGGCGTTTGGCCGGGTGCGCCATGTCGGGGAGGCGGTGGCCCTGGTGGTGGCGGACAGCGCCGCCGCCGCGCGGGACGCGCTGGAACAGGTGGCCGTGTCGTATGGCGACCTGCCGTCAGTGACCGCCTTGGGCGAGGCGCTGGCGGACGATGCGCCGCAGCTCTGGCCGGAAGCGCCGGGCAACCTGGCGTTCCATTACCAGCGCGGGGACCGGGCGGCCGTCCAGGCGGCGTTCGCGGCGGCGGCGCACGCCGTCAGCCTGGACCTGGTGAACAACCGGGTGGTCGCCGCCTCGCTGGAAACCCGCACGGCGTTGGCCGAGCACGACCCGGCGACCGGGCGGATGCGCCTGCTGCTGAGCGGCCAGGACGTGCACGGCATCCGGCGCGACCTGGCCCATTGCTTCGGGGTCGCACCCGACGCCATCCACGTCGCCTGCCCCGACGTGGGCGGCGGCTTCGGCATGAAGAACGTCGTGCACCCCGAGCAT
>CAXTUO010000788.1:0-2437 GCA_964247175.1 uncultured Acetobacteraceae bacterium
AGATCGTGTAGTCCATCCACAGGAACGCCAGCGCGTCCCGCAGCCAGGGCGGCCCCGGCAAGCGCTGAACCAGCCCGCGCCGCCGCGCCAGGGCCTGCCGCGCGAGCGGGCGCACGGCCGGGCTTTCCGCCACGGCCACCACCGCCATGCTGAGCGCGCCGAACAGGAGGTTGCGGACGATGCGCGCCGGCTCCCGCTGCGTGCGGGGCCGCAGCGGCGCGCGGCGCTCGGCCACGAGGACCGTGGCGGCGGCGGCGCCCAGGAGGAGGGCGGGAAGCAGGGGGCGGGCCATGAAGCGGCAGATGCGGCCGCGGGGCGGGGGCTGCAAGGCTGGCCGCGGGTCAGCCGCCCTGGCCGGGCCGGATGACCCCGGTCGCGGTCGTCATCCCCATGCTGAACGAGGCGGCGGCGCTGCCCCGCCTGCTGCGCTGCCTCCGAACGCTCGACCCGGCGCCGGCGGAAATCCTGGCGGTGGACGGCGGCAGCGGCGATGCCTCCGTTGCCATCGCGGAAGCCGGCGGGCTGCGCGTGATCCGGGACGCTGCCGGGAGCCGGGCGGCGCAGGTCAACCGCGGCGTCGCGGCGGTCGCGTCGCCGGTTGTCTGCATCCTGCACGCCGACACCCTGCTGCCCGACGACGCGGTGGCGGTGATGCGCCGCGTGCTGGCGGACCCGCGCACCGCGCTGGCCGGCTTCACCCCGCTGCTCAGCGGGCCGGACGGGGTGCGCTGGGGCACCAGCCTGCACAACTGGGCCAAGACCTGGTATGCGCCGCTGCTGTTCCGTCCCCACCTGTTCCTGCGCGGGGCGCGGCTGCTGTTCGGCGACCACGCCATGTTCTTCCGCCGGGCCGACTTCCTTGCGGTGGGCGGCTGCGACCCGGCGCTGCGCGTGATGGAGGACGCCGACCTGTGCGTCCGCCTGTGCCGCCTGGGCCGCGTGCGGCTGGTCAACCGGGTGGTGATCACCTCCGACCGCCGGGTCGCCGCCTGGGGGGCGCTGCGGGCCAACTGGATTTATTTCAGTGTGGGCGTCCGCTGGGGGCTTGGCCGCCGGGAGCGGCTGCACGAACGCTACCCGGACGTGCGTTAAGAGCCTATCCCGGTAGGCAGCGGCTGAGGGCCGGCGAGGGATTTTCTGTGCTGGGCAGGAAGCGCCGCAGTCCCCGATGCCTTTGCATCGGGGCAAGGTGCTGACGCACCCAGCGCGGAAAAGCGCCGCCGGACCGACCCGATGCCTGCCGGGATGGGCTCTAGGCCGCCGCCCCCAGCTTGCGCGGGCGGATGTATCCCGCGGCCAGGCAATGGTCGATCAGGCCGCGCAGGAACCGAGCGTCGGTCGGGGGGCAGGCGCGCCCGCTCAAGGCCCGCAGGTTGGCGTCGGCGAAGCGCGGGTCGCGCTGGAGGTAGCCCGCGAGCAGGCCCGTCGCCTGCGCGTGCACCTGCTGCTGCAAGGGGGTGAGCGCGCCGGGGTCGAAGGCTTCGGGCGCCACGAAGCGCGGGGCGTGGAGCTGCGGGAACTCGCCCGCCAGCGCCAGCAGCCCGGCCACCGGGACCGGCGCCCCGGACACGAGATGGAAGGTTCGCCCCGCCGCGTCCGCCATGCGCTCCGCGATGTCGGTTAGCCCGGCGACCACGTGGTCGATGGGTACGAGGTCCAGGCTGGCGCCGGGGCGGGCCGGGAGGACGGGGATGCGGCCCTCCGCCACCAGCCGGATCATCCCGTAGAAGCTGCCGAACTCGCCGATGGCGCCGTCCCCGGACGCGCCGACCACGACCGAAGGGCGCGCGACCGCGATCCGGCGGCCCCGGGCGCGGGCGGCGGCGACCAGGCGCTCGCCCTCCGCCTTGCTCGCCTCGTAGCCGTTGGCGTAGGCCTGGCCGGCGTCCAGCTCGTTTTCCCGGATCGGCCCGTCGCGCAGGCCGCAGACATAGGCGGTGCTGACGTGCAGCAGCGGCGTTCGCGGGGCGTCGGTGAGGGCGATGAGGTTGGCGATCCCCGCGACGTTCACCGCCCGGTAGGCCGCGGCATCGAGGTTGAAGCCCGTGAGGGCGGCACCGTGGATGACAAGGTCCAGCCCGCCCACCGCCGCCTGCGCCGCGGCATTCAGCCCCAGCCCGGGCCGGCGCACGTCGCCGGGAAGAGTCAGCACGACGCCGGGGCCGGGCGGCTGGCCGGCCCAGGGCGCGGAGGGGACCGGGCGGCCGTCGTTGCGGCGCAGCGCCGTGCTGCGGTGCTGCAGGGCGACCACGCCGTGGCCGCGCCCGGACAGGACGGCCACAAGCTCGCGGCCGATCAGGCCGCCAGCGCCGGTGACGAGGATACGCATGCGGAACACCCCCCTGCGCCGGCAAGAACTTTGGCGCAGCGGCACCGAGGGCATATGGGAGGGGGATGAAGCGTGCCAACGGGATCGGTTTGGCAAAGAGAACACGAT